>JAFRIU010000020.1 GCA_017432645.1 Bacilli bacterium | reverse complement strand
GCTATGCATATATTAATATAAATTTTATATTTAAAATCAAAAAAGATATTTCCTTTATAGGGAAATATCTTTTTCATTTATACACATTAGGACATTATTTATTTTTTAATGCTGCTTGTGCTGCTGCAAGGCGCGCAATTGGAACTCTGAATGGTGAACATGATACGTATGTTAATCCTACTTTGTGGCAGAATTCTACGCTTGATGGCTCTCCACCGTGCTCTCCACATATTCCAAGTTTAATATTTGGTCTTGTTGCTCTTCCTTTTTCTGCTGCCATTTTTACTAATTGTCCTACACCTACTTGGTCTAGTTTTGCAAATGGATCTGATTCATATATTTTTGCTTTGTAGTATGAATCTAAGAATTTACCAGCATCATCTCTTGAGAATCCAAATGTCATTTGTGTTAAGTCATTTGTTCCAAATGAGAAGAATTCTGCATCTTTAGCTATTTCATCAGCTGTTAATGCTGCTCTTGGTATTTCTATCATTGTACCAATATGGTATTCTATGTCTGATCCTTTTTCTTTTTTAACTTGTTCTGCTGTTTCTATAACAACATCTTTAACATATTTTAATTCTTTTTCTTCTCCAACTAATGGAATCATTATTTCTGGAACTATATCATATCCGTCTTCTTGTTTTACTTCTATTGCAGCTTCCATTAATGCTCTTGTTTGCATTCTAGCAATTTCAGGATATGTTACTGCTAAACGGCATCCACGATGACCCATCATTGGGTTAAATTCATGTAGTGATGCAATTAGATTTTTAATTTGTTCTACTGATTTTCCTTGTGCATCAGCAAGTTTTTTGATATCTGCTTCTTCAGTTGGAACAAATTCATGAAGAGGTGGATCTAAGTAACGAATTGTTACTGGGCATCCTTCTAATGCTTCATATAATTTTTCAAAGTCACTTTGTTGATAAGGTAAAATCTTATCAAGTGCAGCTTCTCTTTCTTCAACTGTATCTGCACAAATCATTTCTCTAAATGCAGCAATTCTATCTTCTTCAAAGAACATATGCTCTGTACGGCAAAGTCCAATTCCTTCTGCCCCTAACTCTCTTGCTTTTTTAGCATCAGCTGGAGTATCTGCATTTGTTCTAACTTTTAATGTTCTAATTTTATCTGCCCATTCCATTACTCTTCCGAATGTACCAGCAATTGAAGCATCTACTGTAGCAATTTCACCATCATAAATATTACCAGTAGATCCATCTAATGAAATATAATCACCTTCATGATATGTTTTTCCTGCTAAAGTGAATTGTTTATTTTCTTCATCCATAGCAATATCTCCACATCCAGATACACAACAAGTACCCATACCACGGGCAACTACTGCAGCATGTGATGTCATACCACCACGTACTGTTAAAATACCTTGTGAAGCTTTCATACCTGTAATATCTTCTGGAGAAGTTTCTAATCTTACAAGAACAACTTTTTCTCCACGTGCAGCCCATTCTTCAGCATCTTCTGCAGTAAATACAATTTTACCACAAGCAGCTCCAGGAGAAGCTCCTAAACCTTTTCCTACAGGTTTATTTTCTTTTAATGCTTTAGCATCAAATTGTGGGTGAAGCAAAGTATCTAAGTTTCTTGGATCAATCATAGCTACTGCCTCTTCTTCAGTTCTCATTCCTTCATCTACTAAGTCACAAGCAATTTGAAGTGCAGCTTGTGCAGTTCTCTTACCATTTCTTGTTTGTAACATATAAAGTTTACCATGTTCTACAGTAAATTCCATATCTTGCATATCTCTATAATGTTTTTCTAGAGTAGCACATACTTCTTTGAACTCTTTGAATGCTTCTGGGAATTTTTCTTCCATTTCAGCAATCTTCATTGGAGTACGAACACCAGCAACAACGTCTTCACCTTGTGCATTGGTTAAGAACTCACCAAATAAACCTTTTTCTCCAGTAGCAGGGTCCCTTGTGAAAGCAACACCTGTTCCACAATCATCACCCATGTTACCAAAAGCCATAGATTGAACATTAACAGCAGTTCCCCAAGAATAAGGAATATCATTATCTCTTCTGTAAACATTCGCTCTAGGATTATCCCAAGAACGGAATACAGCCTTAATAGCTCCCATTAATTGTTCTTTTGGATCATCTGGGAAATCTTTCTTAATCTTTGATTTATATTCTTTCTTGAATTGTTTAGCTAATTCTTTTAAATCCTCAGCATCCAATTCAACATCTTGTTTAACACCCTTTTTCTCTTTCATCTTGTCGATTAATTCTTCAAAGTATTTTTTACCAACTTCCATAACAACGTCAGAATACATTTGAATAAATCTTCTATAACAATCCCAAGCCCATCTTGGATTATTACTCTTCTTGGCAATTACTTCAACTACTTCTTCATTCAATCCTAAATTCAAAATAGTATCCATCATTCCAGGCATAGAAGCTCTAGCACCAGAACGTACAGAAACTAATAGCGGATTTTCTTTATCGCCAAATTTCTTTCCTGTAATTTTTTCCATTTTTACAATGTACTCATTAATTTGCTTTTGGATTTCAACATTAATTTCTCTTCCATCTTCATAGTATTGAGTACATGCTTCTGTAGTGATGGTAAATCCTTGAGGTACTGGTAAACCAATATTAGTCATTTCAGCTAAGTTAGCACCTTTTCCACCAAGCAATTCACGCATATCTGCATTACCTTCACTAAACAAGTATACATATTTATGCATTTGCATTCCTCCTTTAAATATGACATGTATAGTATATCAAAACATAAGTATATCGACAAGAAAAAAAGAAAAAAACTTTTAAAAACAAAGAAAAAAGACAATCATTTGTCTTTTTAGAATCCTTAACTAGCAAATACAGAACTACCAGATACTTTTAATTTCCCATTTTGGATTAATTCTTTTACCGTATCACTAGAAACCACTTTATATTTTAACATAATGCGTAAACACTGAACATCCGCTTCAGTAGAGGTTATTTCTTTATCTGATACTCGACGTACTACATCATATACTTCTTTTGTAGAAGTCGTGAATGATTTCATATTTTTTGATAATATTGGTGTTTCATATAAGATCTTCTTCGTAAGCTTACTCTCTGTAAAGAATGGATGGTCCCCAAACGGTAACATAAATAAAGTTAAAAGCATGAAAATAACTAAACATCCCTTAAAAAGTCCAACAATTCCTCCTAATATCTTAGATGGTAAAATAAGAACAATCGTTAAATTTAATAATCTCTGAATAATAGAAGAAGCTCCTACAATAATAGCATATAAACCAAGTAAAACACTAAATACTAACAAAAAAGCAATCAATTGATATACCAAAATATTAAAAGAATGAATTCCTTCTAGAATACCAATAAAATTAAAGAATGGTGCATGTAGGCATAAAAAATCCCCTACTACTCCTTTAAAAGCATAAGAAATAATAAAAACCAAAATCATTCCGATAAAACTAACAGTCTCTTTAATTACACCATTTTTAAATCCCATCATAAAAAAGGTAATAAAAAGCATAATAAGTGCAATATCTACTAAATTCATTTTTTACTCCTCCTCTACACTACATTTTCATTATAACGCATTTATAAAAAATATGCTATAATATTTTTAGGTGGTGATACTATGATAGAAGAATATCTATTGGAATATGGCTATACAGAAGACCAAATCCAAAAAATAAAAAAGATCTATCCTTCTAACAAGTATTCCCAATCTACTTTATTATATAATTTTAAGAATTATCACCAATTCTTACAAAAAAATGGAATGACCAGTCAAGAAATCATTTCTATCATTATGACTATTCCTAGTGTAATATCAGAAAGTGTAGAAAATATAAAGTATAAAATAGAAGAATTACGTCAATTAGGTTTTAATAAATTAAATGCCTTCTGTATGATAAAAAAATATCCTTATATCTTACAATTAGGTACCTCAAAAATAAAAGATAAAATGGAGGAATTAGAAAATTACTCCTTTTCCACCAAAGACATTATTTCTATTTTTATAAAATGTCCATCTCTATTAAAAAAACAAATACCAATAGAAGAAAAATTTAAATATTTTTCTGATTTCGGTTATTCTGATAAAGAAATTCTAAGTGTTCTAACAGAAACCCCTATTCTATTAGAAGAAGAAAATAGTATTCTTCAAACAAGAATACAGGAATTGCAAAATATGGATTTTTCAGAAAAAGACATCGTAAAAATTACATCAGTTATTCCTAAAGTATTGAGCTTTTCCATTCAACTGATTAAAGAGAACATAAAGGATTTATTAGATTTTGGATATATAGAAACAGATGTCATTCAAATGATAAAAAAAATCCCATTTATATTGAGTGAGAATTATCAAAGCAACATTCAAAGTAAACTAGAATTCTTACTATCTTGTGGTTTTTCCAAGGAAGATGTTATCTCCATTACTTGCACCAATCCATATGTTTTTTGTTACTCAACAGAAAGTATTCTAAATAAAATGGAACAATTAGGATCACTTGGATATTCACTAAAAGATACTATAAAAATGATGACAAACTTCCCATACTTATTTGGTTATCGTATAGAAACAATTACAGAAAAACTAAATTATTATAAGAAAATAGGATTAGAAGAAAACATCATAAATAATAGTAAAAATCTTCTATTTTCTCTTCCACTCGTTAAAGCAAGAGAAGAATACATGAAAAAAAACATGATAAAAAACAAAGAAGATTTATTACTAAGAGATTATGATTTTCAAAGAGTTTATAACATTACAACAGAAGAACTTTTAAAAGGAGGATTCTAATGGATATTTTAATTCGTTTTGGTTTTACCATGGAAGAAATTAAAAACATGATGGATACCAATGACAAAATTGAAGAAACAAGTGACAAGAATATCAATGAAATACTAGATATTCTAAAAAATATAGATTGTGAAGAAGCACAAATTAAAAATATTTTTCTCTGCAATCCATTCTGCCTAACAAAAGAATCAAAAGAAATCAAAAATTTGATTCAAAAAATAAAAGAAATCCATTTTCAAAAGCCTGCCCTACTACTAGATAGTAATCCATACTTATTAAACATGCAAACAGAAGAATTAGAAGAATGGATGAATCAAAAGAAACAAGATAACCTAACTGAAGAACAAATAAAAGATTGTCTTCAATACGATATGATATTTTAGAGGTGATAAAATGAACATTGTAATCAAAGTAAACGATGAAATAAAAGAAAAGATGATAGAATATTACAAAGATAAAAAAAGAGACAAAGTAATTCCATATGTAGTATTTCAAGCACAAGAAGAAGATACTGTCATTACTATGTATGAATCCGGTAAAGTAATGTTTCAAGGTACCAGTGCCGATGTTGATGCTGCTATGTGGGGAGTAGCTCTAGAAAATACAGAAGAAAAGAAAGAAGAAAACAAAAAGAAAAATGAAAAATATTATTACTGTAATGCCGTAGGTAGTGATGAAGTAGGAACAGGAGATTATTTTGGACCTATTGTCGTTACAGCTTGCTACGTATCAAAAGAAGATATCCCTTTTCTTGAAAAACTAGGTGTTGGTGATTCTAAAAAAATAGATGATGAAAGAATAAAGAAAATGGCACCAGAAATTGCAAAAAGAGTCAAATATAGAAGTGTTATCTTAAACAATAAAGAATATAACGAGAAATATACAAAAGAAATCAATATGAACAAAATTAAAGCCATTCTTCACAATAAAGTTCTTTATCAATTAATTACAGAAGAAAATTTAACATATGATTACGTAATTATAGATGAATTTGCAAGAGAAGCAAGATATTATGAATATTTATCAGAACAAAAAAATATTCAAAAAGGAATTACCTTCATAACAAAAGCTGAAGACATCTCTCCTGCCGTAGGATGTGGATCTATTATTAGTCGCTACATTTTCTTAAAAGAATTTGATAAAATATGTGATGAAATACATATGCCACTACCAAAAGGCGCGGGAAAAGAAGTAGACACAGCTGGTGAAGAAGTTGTAGAAAAATATGGAGAAGAAAAATTAAAAGAAATTGCCAAAACAAATTTTAAAAATACAGAAAGAATTCTTCATACTATGATTTATTAAAAGAAAAAGGAAAGCAAATGCTTTCCTTATTTTTGTAACAATTCACTTAATTTTACGGTAGGCCATCCTAACCAGCGAATTCTCAAAACTACTTTACCAACCAAGGTATTATCATTAACTTTCCAACCATCTTTCGTAGGGTTTGCATCACCTTTCGTCTGGTATAGTCTAATATCGTTCAAATCATCGATAGAAATAACTCTGTGTACAATGACTCTTCCTTGTTCCTCAAAAGCTATAACATCCTTTACTTTGATATCTTTAGCACTTTTATCAATAATAACCATATCACCTTTATTAATCGTCTTCGCCATAGAAGGAGATCCAATAGCTAAAGCAGAGAAACGAAACATATTACTTGTTAAATACAACACTACCAAAATAAACAATATCATAAATGTCATACTGACACGTAGAAGAACTTTTCGATAAGTTAACTCCCTACTATTTTCTATTTTAGTAGCATTCTTGGATGTTACATTAACAACCATCATCAAAACAAGAACAGGGAACACTACGTTAATAACAATGTAGAAGAAATCCCCTAAGTTAGGGAAAACTGGTACAAAGTAGTTCGGTAATAAGAACAATAACTGGTATAAAATCGTACATCTAAAATCAGATTTATAAAGTATAAATGTTAATACAATGTTCTTAACAATACATGGCAAGAACAATGTTAAAGATACATTAAATAAGTCAACAGTAGAAGTATACAACTCAAGGTTAACCAAAGATGGAATCTCAAGTAATGTACACACAACTGGAGTAATATAAATAATCGTTTTTTGATAAACACTATTCTTAATTAAAACAGAACGAATATTTTCTATTGCAAGAACCATAATCAAAGTTGTAAAAACATTTCGACATATACCAAGGAATGTCTTACTATAAGTGGTGTAATAAACACCCCAAAAGAAACCTAATAAATAAGTAAACGCAAAATAGAACATGATAGATACCAGAATAACTAATATTATTTCTGTATAAAAGCGTTCCTTTCGAATATCAGGTTTAAATATAAAATATAAAGCTAAAGATACAAAGAACAAAATAGCTAAATAAACATTATAGTTAATTCTAAAAATAAATACACAAAAAAGAGAAGCAATCAAAATGGCCAATTCAGTTAAAAGCAACTTTAATGAATATTTCATAAACTTCTCTCCTTTTTAATGCTGAGCGTACAGTATGGTATAAGAGAAACCAGATTGTGTAAAATCATCTTCAGCAGCAGTAGATCCCGTATACTCAACAGTCAAAACAACTGTCCTGGTAGTAGCAGTATTACCTACTTTAGGATCAATGGTATCATTTACCGCAACCAAAGTAGTACTACTAGCACTATCGTAATGTAGTTTATAAGTTATATCACCACAAACCATAGTACTACCCGTCTTAGCACAGGTTAATCCAGAAGGATCTGTAATGGAAATAGAAGAAATCTCACCACCAATGGTTCCATCATTTCGAATAGTAAAAGTATAAGCACACTTATCCCCTACATCCGATAAAGTGGGAGCAATTCCAGAAATGGTCGTAGCAGTAGCCGTTGCTGTACCACAACTAATGTTACCTGAATTATTAACAACTGCTTGCCCAGTAATTGTTCCAGTAACAAAGGCAATATCCCATGTCATTGCTTCCTGTGACATCTGACTTAAAGTAGTCACTAAAGTTGATTGCAACGATGCATAAGCAATCGAAATGCTAAACAACGTTGCAACCAAAGAACAAATCACTATTACTACGAATTTCTTATCTCTAATCATACATCCCCCTGATCCTGGCTCTCAAAATCCGCTTCCTTCATTGTATATTTATATATTTTATCAACATCTTGGACATAAAACTCAGTCTTAATATTATTTACCTTATAATAAAGTATTGGCTTATCAATAGTATCTCTAACATCCAACAACTCAGTGAATGAATCAACTGGATAAATCTGTTGACTGAAATCAATTCTCTTCCTATCATTTAATGTAACAATTACTCTATCATAAGTATTCAATATCTTCTTTAACTTTTTCTCATATTCAGAATCATGTACAGTCGTAGCTGACAAGAAACGAATAAGCTTAATCCAAACAATGATATTGATAACAATTGCAACAGCAACAGCTATTAACACCATGTCTCTTTTTGTCTTTAGTGCAGGTACTTCATAAGTCATTACATGCTCTTTTAATTCATTCTTGGTAATGTTATAAGTACTCTTTGTCAACGGAATAGTTACAGATGAGATTACTCTATCCTTACCTTCATCACGTTCTACTAAAGAAACAATCAAATCACAATTACTTAGTATAGAGAAGTCATTCTTATATTTCTGAGCATAACCATTATACTCTTGGAAAGGTATATCTACACTTTCAATAGTATTGATAACAATACCTTCAGATTTTACTTCTTTTACATCAGTAATTTCTTTTTCTTTACTTAATAGTTCTTTTTCTGGCTCGCTAATTGTCTTCACCAATAAATTGGTCTTAACATAATATTTAAAAGTTCTAGCAGCTTGTTGTTCATAAACAGCGCTATAATTATAATCAATCTTAATTGTATCAGAAATAGCAGTCAAATATTCAACATTCTCACCAATACAACTAGTTGAATAATACTCATTTTCACTTAAACATACTTGATAGTTAATACTAGATTTTTCACGATAACTAGAAGTAATATTAATACTAAAATAAGTAATTATAGCCAATACTAACATAGCAAGTGCTATGAAGGAAATTATCACATATTTAACTAATCTACTCTTATAACCAACATATCTAGGTGAAGAAAGGTTATGATCATAAGTAGTATCCCTCTTTTTATCTTGTTGGGAATTACCACTATCAACAACATTAGTTTGATCAGCAAACCAGCTATCACCAACTGAATGATTCGTTTGCATGAAATTAGCATCATCAGAATGATTCATAGCAGAATAGGATGTATCAGAAACTGGCTCTGATACAACAGGATTCTGTTCAGGTAAAATTGCATCAACAGGAGCAACAGTTTGATCAACCTCAGAATGAAAATCTTGATTGACTTCTTCTGCTGCATTAGATTCTGCAAAAGAATCGACAACAGGCGTAACCTCTTGAGAAACATCAGGAACCTCATTGGCAATCACAGTTTGATCAAAAGTATCAGCAACTGGAACAGTAGATTCAGTAGCATCAACAGACTGATCCTCATCTAACAATTCAACACTAGAATCATTCGAATTTATTGCCTCACCACCTGTAAAACCATCTGTATTGGCATTCATTTCATCACTTAAACGATTGTCTTCAGTCATGATAACCACTCCCTTTCTTTTATATTCTTTTTATTATTTTTGTGAATAAATTAAAGTAAATCCTCCATTATTTTGATCAGCGTTAGTTCCACCAGTAGACTCACCAGTATATTCAACTATTAGATAAACATCTAAAGTTCCAGTAGTTGCAACTAAAGTTCCACCAGTTGTTAAAAGAGATTGTCCAGCAGCATCTGTAGTTAATTTATAAGTAGTATTATCACAAACCATTGTAGCACCATTTTCAGTACAAGTTGCAGAAGGTGGCTCAACAGCAGTAACAGTTGATAATTCTGCATCAACTGAACCAGTATTTAAAACTATTAAATGATAAGTACATTTATCATGTAAAGTAGCTAAAGTAGTATTAGCAACTGTAACACTGTTAGCAGTAACGGTTGCATCCCCACAAACAAGGCTTGCAGAACCACCATCAGTTCCACCCCTAGTACCGGTTACTGTACCAGTTTGAAAACCTACATTCCAAGTTAATGCCTGTTGTGACATTTGACTTAATGTAACTGTTAAAGTAGTGCTCAAAACAGCGTATGCTATAGAAATACCAAGCAAGCATGTACATAGCAATGCTACGATGAACACTGAACGATTTGTTTTATTTTCTTCGCGTTCCATATTAATCCTCCTTATTCTATATTCTATCCATTATATACTAAAGCAAAGCTTGCACCAGTTTGAGTTTGTGTAGTAGCTGAAACATCTTCATCATTATATAATACAACTAGATAAACTGCTTGAGATGCACTTGCTGCAATTGTTGAGTTTGTAGCTAAAAGAGTAGAACCAGCTGCATCTGTAGTTAATTTATAAGTGATTTTACCACATACCATGCTAGCACCACTTACTGTACAAGACATTGGAGATCCACCAACAGATGGTGAAGTAGTATTAATCTCTGCTAAACGTGCAAGAATAGATCCAGTATTTTTAACTGAAAGCTGATAAGTACACTTATCACCTGGTTTACTTACACCAGAATTAGCAACCGTAACAGTTGTAGCTGTAACAGTAGCATCACCACAAGTTCTACCTGTTGCAGAAGTTCCAGCAGGAGTTCCCTCTACTGGGTTATTAGTAGTATCAAAAGCAACATTCCAATCGATTGAATTTTGTGTTACTTTACTAAATGTAATGGTCAAAGTTGTACTTAAAACAGCATATGCAATACTAACACCTACAATTAATATTGCAGCCACTAACAATAAAAATCTTAAATTTTTGTTTTGTAATATTTTCATATATTTTTTCCTTCCTTTTCCTAATTTTGATTAAATACTAAAGTATAACCAACGTTGCTATATTCTGCAGTCGTTGATGTCGTACCAGATGCAGCAGTATTTTTAACATGCAAATACAAAGTCTTGTCTGCACCACCTGCAACAGTTACATTTGAAGTTGATACAGCTGTACCACTAAAACTATTAGTCGTAGTAATCTTATACTGTATCGTTCCACATGTAATTGTTGAACCACTCGACGTACAACCACTAGGCTTAGTTGTATTGATTGTTCCAAGTTTTGCACTGATATCACCTGCATTTCGTACCACAAAAGTATACATGCATGAATCTTGACCTTTACTCAATGTTGTATCTGCAACTGTAATGGATGTTGTAGTTACTGTAGCAGTTCCACACACTCTTCCTGTTGTAGAAGCATCCCCACCTTCAGTCGCAGTCAATGTACCAGGAACCAAAGCAACGCTCCAAGTTAATGCCTGCTGCGTCATTTGACTAGTCGTAATCGTTAATGTTGAAGTTAATGCTGCATATGCAACTGCAACAGCAACTACAAGCAATAAACCAAACGCACAAACAAATAACGACGTACTAACATATTTGTTTCTCATTTTTCTCCTCCTCTACTTTATGTTCATATCCATTATATAAAGTTTTTTTTATCGAGTCAATTCCTTCCATAACTTTTTTTCTTTTTGTGTAAAACAAAACAGTCTTTTCATACTATTAAACTCAATCTTTACAGATTTCTTTGCACTTTAGAACTTCCGCAAAACAAATGCTTTTTCTTTTTCTACCTCTTCTGGTTCCATAGGTAGACCATAGACAAAACGAGTATGGGGATAATAGTGATATTTCTCTACCATTTCCTGTAAAACTTCACATTCCTTACATAACCCAATATTTAATAGAAACTCATAAGTAGGAGATGGTAAAAACTGATCCCTCATAAAATATCCCTTACAATACTGTTTCCATAATGCCTTTTTCAAAGTTTCCAAATCATTTCTATCCCGCGCTTTATCCAATAAGGGCAAAACAAATTCAAAAGCCCTAATCTCTGCTAATCTCTCTGAGGGATCCAAATCATAATTATCCTTTTTCAAAAAAGCAAGATTCTTAATATATTGAGAATCCTTATTATTTTTTGAAATATTTTCTCGTAAACAATAAAACTGAAAAGCACAAGTAAGAAGATATTTTTCTAAACTCTCCTCCCCTTCCCATAATGTCTTAATTTGCTTGACATGTTCCAGCTCATGACGTAATACTTCCAAAGACAAAAGCTTACGATTCTTAATACTCGGTTCAATAATAGTCTCACACAAATTACCTACATTTACAGAAAGAACACGAGTCTGAAGATCATATCGTCCTAAATTATCTTCATAATAGAAAATTAATTGAAAATCAGAAATATAATCTTCCAAATCTTTATAGTAAGAAATGAGGATATCGAAAGCTTCCTGAATAAATCCTCTAGTCAAAAACCGGTCATAATACTTTTCAATTAATTTTTTTAATGCCTCTTCCATAACATGTCCTCATTTCTAAAAATGAAAAATAAAAAGACCACTGACTAAATCAGTACATCTTTTTATTCTTTTTGCTTATCGTTTTTTACAAAACCTTATACATACATTCTATCATTGCTTACAGCAAAAAAAAAGACTATAAAAGTCTTTTACTATAAAAGTCTTTTTATAAATTCTTTGTAGATTTTCTGGTATACACCAAATGTTTATAAGAAATATCTTCTTCCCTATTCTCTCCCAATAATGTAGAATTCCATTCACTTTTATCAAAAAAAGGAAAATAAACATCAGCTGTTGCATCCTCAGCATCAACTTCCGTCAAAACTAATCTCTCAGCATCCTCAAGCATTTCATGATAAAGACTAGCTCCTCCAATAATCATAACTTCCTGTTGATAATTTTGAATATAATCTAATAATTCTTCTTTAGAATGGACAACCAAAATATCATCTGGAAAATCACAATATTGTCTAGTTAAAACAATATGCTTTCTACCAGGAAGCAACCGTGGCAAAGATTCTAACGTTTTTCTTCCCATAACAATTGGTTTCCCTATAGTCTGTTCCCTAAAAAACTTTAAATCTTCCTTTAAATGCCAAAGAAGATGATTATCTTTTCCAAGTTCTAAGTTTCTACCTACTGCAGCAATCATAGTAATATTCTTCATCTTAAATCCCCAAAGGAAACTTCAACTGAGGATTTTTCTTTTTAATTAGTTCCCTTGGATAATCTACCAATCGAACATCTCCTATTTTAAAATCATCGAAGTTTCTAATCCCTTCATTACAAGTAATCTCTGCCTGACAGGTAACAGGCTCTCTTTCCATCATCTCGATAGCTTGATCAATATGCCTGTCATATAATTGCACATTAATTGGTTTCCAAGTAAATGTTCCAGCTTCTAGGCTTAAAGATTGTGCCACCATTTTTTGTAATGCAACATATTGAACTTGATTAATACAACCTGCTGTTGCAAAATCACAAGATCTTTGAATTAAAGTCATGTCTAAATAATCTTTACCATCCCAATCATGACGAACATTCCAAATCGTCAAAAAAGCACAAGGCTTCAAACCATGAGATTCATTAAAATCATCCTGTTGCCACAAACAAGAAATATTTCTTCTACCATCTGGATTCTGTTTAATAGATTCAATAACCTCTTTTTTTAACATATGGCGACGACGAACCGTTTTGCCATAACAAGATCCTATCGTAGGATGACCATCATGATTTAAAAAGTAGTTTCCGTTCCTATCTCTAAGAGCCCAATCCTTCCACCAATTATTAATTTTATGATCCTGATTCCAAGTATTATTACCAAGCATTTCATCAAACAAAACCAAATCATTGCTTTCTTTCTGATAAATCCATAAAATCTCTGCAACCCCTGTCTTCATTGCAATAGGACGTAAAGTAATCATAGGACTCTCCCCTTTTGATAAATCATAAGTACATTCAATTCCCTGATTTACACTAAGAGTATGGGCAGGCGTCCACAACTCCATTCCACCATCTCTATCATGGATAGAATCTTTAGGAAAAACAGAAATTTTCTCTCCTTCTTTAGTAAGAAGTTCTCTTATCGATTCATCATAAAAAGCACCTTCGTAAAAATCAACATAATGAGGTCTTGGGTAATAATCCAGAGTCCCTTTCTGCAAAATAGTATCGATAATCCTTTTGGTATAAAAATCTCCCTTTGTTCCTATTCTTTCCCCTTCTTCATTTACCAAATACCCATCTTGAGCAATTGGTTCTGGATAAGTTGTTTTTTTCAAAACTAAAGGTTGTTCCTGTAATTTCAATTTAGCTAAATTAAAACGATTTAAATTAAATTCTTTCATACAAACCTCCCATACTGTTATCATTATACCTTGACTGATTCTCTCTATCAAGAAAAAAGAATGACTTTTTAGTCATTCTCTTTTGTAAATTTCTGAAAATCCTTTATCTCTTCTGTCTCCAAAGAGGTCTCAGATAATTCTTCTATAAGTTCTTTTTGTTCACGAGTTAGTTTCTTTGGCATATATACTTTAAAGACTAGATACATATCTCCTTTATGATTACGATATTCATTATCGACACCCTTACCTTTGATTCTTTGTTTATCTCCTGAATTGGTTCCTGGAGTAACATTAATCTTAACATTTCCATATAAAGTAGGAATATCTTTTTTACAACCTAAAACAGATTCCGTTAAAGTAAGAGGTACTTCCAAATATATATCATCGTTTTCTCGAGTATAATAAGAATGATCTCCTACAACAAATTCAATGTATAAATCTCCGTTTTCGCCACCATTGCTTCCAGGGTTTCCCTTTCCACTAACTCTTTGACGATCTCCTGTATTGATACCAGCTGGAATATTAATCGTTATTTTCTTATTCTTCTTTACTTTTCCTTTGCCATTACACTCACTACATTTTCTCTTATAAGTCTTTCCTGTACCATGACAATCTGGACAAGTAGTACGAGACATAAAAGAGCCTAAAATCGTCTGTTGCTGAGTCGTAACCGTACCGCTACCATGACAGGTAGAACATTCTTCCTTATCAAATCCACCTTGACCATGGCATTCATCGCAGTCTTCAATGACATCTAAATTGAATTTCTTCTCACAACCATAAACGGCTTCATCAAAATCCAAATCCATACGCATCAAAATATCGCTACCTCTAGTAACCTTCGGACCAGAACTTCTACCTCCACCAAAGCCAGAGAATCCACCGAATCCTCCACCTCCACCAAAGATAGAATCAAAAATATCACCAAAATCAAAATCCGTAGTATTGAAGTTAGTATAGCCTCCGCCATAAGGACTTCCACCAGCTGATGCTCCTCCGCCCACTCCAGCATGTCCAAACTGATCATACATCTTTCTTTTAGATTCATCTGATAAAACAGAATAAGCCTCTTGAATTTCTTTAAACTTCTCTTCAGCATGTGGATCATCTTTATTTAAGTCCGGATGAGACTCCTTAGCTTTTTTACGATAAGCACTTTTAATTTCGTCAGCAGTTGCATTCTTGGAAACTCCTAGCACTTCATAATAATCTTTTTTCTCTGCCACGCTTATCCTCCTTTTCTTGGAAAAGTAGCCAACATGTGGCTACTTTTTTCTATTCTTCTTCAATATCTGCTTCTTCTACATCGTCATCTTTTTTCTTAGATTTCTTTTTATCTTCTTTTCCATCTTTATTTTCAGCTTCAGAAGAAGTCTCTGCTTGTCTTGCTTTGGCTGCTTCTTCATAAGCCTTAGAAGCTAAGTTCATTGCTTTTTCTTGCAATTTTTCTTTTTCTTTCTTGATATCGTCAATATCTCCTTTTTCTAGAGCTTCTTTCAAATCTTTAATTAAGTC
>JAFRIU010000019.1 GCA_017432645.1 Bacilli bacterium | reverse complement strand
TTTTCAAAAAATACACCTCCTAACATAAGAAAAAGCCCATAATATCAAATACTATGAACTTGTTTTGTATAAAGAAAAACGCACTCTCCAATAAATGAAGTGTGCGAGTTTTAACCTCAATGGAGCGGATGATGGGAATCGGACCCACGTGGTCAGCTTGGAAGGCTGAAGTTCTACCATTAAACTACATCCGCATATGTCTTTAATCGATCTCAGCTAAATTTCCGAACGCCAAGTCGACTAAATTAGTAGACATTAATAATTATACTATAAAAATATGAATTGTCAATCATTTTTTGTTGTGTATCAAAGAAAAAATCTTTTTTTATTTTCTTCAGAAAATTTTTCTACTTGAATAATCATAAAAAAGTTTTTATAATGTTAGTAGTATAGAGGGTGAAGAAATGGAGAATAAAAAGGGATTTATTATTACAATTCTTGTTCTTGTTTTTATTATATGTGGATTGGTAGGATATATATTTTATGACGTTTCCCGTCAAAAGAAATTACAAGAGGAGAAAGAAACAATCATAAATAATGTCAATATTGATTTGAATGCGTTTTATCAGATTACTAATACTTTGAATGCTTTTGATAAGGCTTTTCATAATCCTAAGAGTTCTTATGTGGGATATATTTATGTTTCTAAAAAAATGAGAGCTAGTAAGTTTGATTTAGGAGCTGCGGTTTATGCTAGTATGATTACTGAAATGGATGCGACAAATGGAACAATACAATATGTTCCTGAAACTAGAGTAAAGTATAATTTTAAAAACATTTTCGGAGAGAATTTATCTTATAAGGAGAGTGTTGTTGATTCTGGAGAGGTTTATAAGGTGGCTTATAATGCTAATGTAGAACCTGTTCGATATGATTATATTTGTCCTGGGGATTTTGATGCTTATTCTGAAAAGTATATTGCAGTTAATACAAAAACTTCATTAACTTTAGATAGTGTTTTAATTGAGCGTAAAGTATTCTTTGTTCAGTACGTTCCAAATGATGAAGGAAAGTTAGTAAAAGCAGTTATTTATCAAAAACATGATAAGCAGACTAAAGTAGGTGAGGTTGCTTTAAAGAATGGAGAGATTTCTCCTAGTGAAGTAATCGCTAAATATAGTTCTAGATTATTAAAGTATCAATATGTATTTAAACAGGAGAAAAAAGATCGGTATACGTTCTATTCTATAGAACCAATTAAATAAAAAAAGCATCATTTGATGCTTTTTTTTATTCGTCTGGTTGAGTGTTTTCTTCTTTTTGTTTTTCTTCTTCTTTTTCAGTTTCCACGATTGGTTTTTCTTCTTCTTTTGGTTCTTCTTTTTCTTCTTCTTTTTCAGGCTCTTTTTCTTCTTCTTTTTCAGGCTCTTTTTCTTTATCGTTTGCTTTTTCTTCTTTTTCGTCGTCATCATCGTCATCTTTTTTACTGTTTGAATTTCCAGATAGTGTAAAGATAACTTTATCTTTAATCAAATCTATTCTTTTTCTAGCAGGGTAGTTTTGATCTATAACTGTTCCATAGTTTCCAATAAAACTAACGGATAGTCCTAATTTTGTTGCGGTTGCTTCTGCTTGTTCTTTGGTATCTCCTGTGAAGTCAGGAAGAAGATTATAACTAGAATTGTTATTGTATGGACCTTCACCAATGATTACTTTTTGATAAGGTTCATTAATTGAGAAATGGAACTGAGTAATGTTTTTGTGTTCTACTAACTCAAGGTTTTCTTTCATTGCTTGTATAATATCTTTGCGACTGGTTTGATTTGGAATATAATCCCATAGAACTAATCTTGCTCTTTCATCATAAATCATTTGGCCAATTCCTTGTAAATATAATTGTTGAACATTTACTAGATCGGCATCATTTGAACTTAGACTTTTTTTAACAATATCTTTTCCAACATTGTAGAATGATAAAATTTGTTTTGTTGTAAGGTTGGTATCCATACTATTAGATATAGTATTTAAAATATTTACGAAAGCACTGACATCTGTTAAGCCTTTCATTTTATTGATAAGAGCCAAGACAATTTCTTGTTGATGGGCAGCTCTACCAAAGTCTCCGTTTGCAAGAGCTTTTCTATTTCTTGCATATACTAGGGCTTGTTCTCCATTTAGTTTTTGATATCCTTCTTCAATACAAACCATACCTTCACGGCTAGAATCGTCTGTACATAGTCTTTGAGTAACATTTACTTCGACACCGCCTACAGCTTCTACTAGTTTTACTAAACCTTTGAAATTGATTTTTGCGTAATAGTCGATTTTAGTATCGAAATAGTTTTGTATGGTATTGATCATACAATCATTACCATATGCAGCAGCGTGAGTAATTTTATTTTCTGGTTGTCCACTCCAACAAGCAATAGGTACGTAACTATCTCTTGGAATGGATAACATGGTAGCATTTAATGTTTTTGGATTAAATGTAATTAAAATTAAAGTATCTCCATTGGCAATTGCATTTTTTGTTAATATTTCATCTGTAGAATCGATTCCCATTAAAAGAATGGTGAAAGGTTCTGTTACCGATTTTCCAGCCGAAGCAGTTTCTATTTTTGAAGTAGAAGCTTTCTTCATTTCTTTGTCTTTAGAAATGATTACTTTTGTATCGGTTTCAATATTTTCATAACCTGTGATATTAGAAAACATCGCTACATAATTATTGCTTACAAACATACCATCTAATTCATTGGAGTATAAATCTACTAACATTGTTGTGTAATCATCGTAATCTTTGATTTCATTTTCATCTTGTAATTTTTGTTCTTTGATAATTTCTTGTGGAATAATGTATCCTTCTGGATTTTTTTTATCTGTTAGGATACCTATTTTCATGTTCTTCATATCTTGAACTTTATTTACGGTACTGTTTTTCATTACTAGTAAATTAGAAGTATAAATAACTGTATTTTTATTTAAATGATTAATTTGTCCATAGACATAGAAAATGACTCCACCTATGGCAATACAGATTATGGTGTAGAGAATGATGAAAAAGGCAAATAGTCCTTTTTTTGTTTTTTTATTCTCTTTTTGATATTTTCTAATTTTCCAGAAGAAAACGATGTCTAGTAAAATGAGAATACCTATCACAATATAACGAAGTATATTTTCAATAGAATCTAGTAAATATATTTCATAAATGGCAAAGCCTGAACTGATTAATGCTAGTACAAAAAGGAAAATCAGTAGAAACCGAATTAGTTTTCCTGTTTTTGGACTGTTTTTATCTTTTGACATAGGAGCCTCCTCTATAAAAGTCTACTATAAAAGTATAGCGGATAATCCTATTTTTATCAAGTTTTGGAGTGAGTTGAGATGTAAAGTTTTCTTTTTTTTACAGAATTGTTTTGATAGGGAAAAAGTTGTAAAAAAATGTAAATTCTTGAAAAAAATCAGCGGAAATCCCCGTTTGTCAACGAAGGAACTGATATAATAGAGTTGATATATAGAGTGGAGGGATAGCATGACTAAAAGATACTTTTTGTTTTTAGTAGTTTTTGTTTTGTTTTTTAGTATGAAGAATGTTTATGCCTTCGATTCTAGTGTTTATCAATATCGGAATATTTGTGAAAACTATGAAGTTGCAGAAGTAAAAAGTGATGGATCGATTGAGAAGAAGAATTGTTTTTCTACTTATGAAGCTGCGAGGTCTTTTATGGTTCAAAATACTTCTGATGATGGGGTTATTTTTACAAAAGTAAATGGTGTTACTAAAATTATTGATGCTAATTTAGCTTTACTAGATTTAACAGTGAATCCAGAGACTTTAACATATTTTTATACTAATAAAGAATTGAGTGGTTCTGCTTATACCTATATGGATACGGGATCTTTATATGGTGGAGTAGATGGGGCTTTCTTGGAAGCGGGATATTCTAATTATCATTCTACTTGGGTTGCTAAAGTCCTTATTGGTAATTTTACAGGGTGGATAGCGGCATCTACTTATGAGATTGTTCCTCTATGTTGGGTGAAGTCTTCTAGTTATTATACAGTAACTAATACAGATATTCGCCATCATTATGTTTCTAAGATTCAGAATACTTATACTGGATCTAGTGGAAGAACGATAGGACCTAAGCCAGATATGTTATCTGCTGGTACTTATTATAGTTATGATGGTCATTATTTTTATACAGATTTATCTACTTTGATTCGGGATTATAAGATGGGAAATACTACTCATGCAGTAAACTCTGATAATCCTTATTACAATTATTATATGTATTTGTCTAATCATACTAAGACGACATATTCTAGTCTTAATATTGATGAATATATTCGAAATAATTTAGGCTATAGAGAAAATGTTTATGGAAATGCCAGTAAGGGTGGAACTTCTCGTTTGTATGGTCAAGGAACGTTCTTCTATTACGCACAGGAGAAGTATGGAGTAAACGCTATTCTTTCTTTGAGTCTAAGTCGTAATGAGACGGGAAATGGAACTAGTACTCTAGCTATTAATAAGAATAATGGATTCGGACTAAATGCAGTGGATTCTAATCCTTTGCAAGCGGCTAATTGGTATGCTAGTTTTTCTAGTAGTATTTTAGGTTATGCTTCTAAATGGATTACTTACGGTTATGCCTATCCCAATGATTGGCGTTATTTTGGACCTCAGTTTGGTGATAAGTGGATTGGTATGAATGTAAAATATGCTTCTGATACTTATTGGTCTGAGAAAATGGCTGCTAATTATTATTCCTTTGATAAGGCTTTTGGTTTACAAGATTATAATTATTATCAATTAGGAGTTGTAAAGAGTTCCACGATTGCTTATAGTAGTCCATCTACTTCTGCTAAGATTATTTATACTTATCCAGAGGCAGAAGATGCTTTGGTTATAGTTGGAGAGGTAGTAAAAAATAATCAGAAATGGTATAAAGTTGTTAGTGATGTTAATTTGGATCAGAACTATAATGAAATTACTTCTGGTGATTATAATTGGAATAGTTATGTTTATGTTTTAGCTTCTCAAGTTCAAAAGATTAATGTTGGTAAAAATGGTTATGTTGATTCTAGTAGTGTTTTTGAGTATGATGATGCTCAATATGAATATGATTTGTATATTGAGAATACAGAATTAAAACCTAAAGTGGCTATTTCTTTGAAGGAGACTCCTTATTATTATGATAGTTCTTTATCTTCTTTAACAGGTAAGAATTTAAAGAAAAATCGTTATGTCATGGTATATACGGCTGTTTACCAAGGTGGAAGTCCTATTGCTTATTTGGTTACTAGTGATTATTGGCATGATCAAAAAGAGTGGGTAAGTGCAGATAGTATTCGTTTTACGACGATGAGTTATGGATATGTTAGTGTTACTGCATCAGGAAATCAATATACTTGGGTAAATTATAATACGAAAGATGAAAGTAGTTCTCTTATTAGTGGATTGTATACGAATTCTTATGTACCAATTTTAAATAAGGTGACTGTTTCTGGTGTTGTTTGGTATAAGGTACCTGTAAATCTAGTTGGTGATGATAACATTTTTGGTTATACATTAGCTTCTGCTCCTAGTGTTAGTATTGCGGTAAAACAATTTACTGCTAAGGACAATTCACCAGTTATTTATGCAAAAGATCAGACTATGTTTGCTGGTGATTCTTGGGATCCTAAGAAAGATGTAACTGCTACTGATGCAGAAGATGGGGATTTGTCTTCTAAGATTTCTGTTTCTAGTGATAATGTAAACTCTAAAGTTGCTGGAGAATACCAAGTTGTTTATAAAGTAGTAGATTCAGCTAAGAATACTACAACGAAAACTATTAAAGTAACAGTTAAAGAGAATCATGCTCCTGTTATTACTGCTCAAGATAAAAAGATTTCGCTTGGTCAAACATTTGATGCAAAGAAAAATGTAACTGCTACTGATGTAGAAGATGGTAATTTAACTTCAAAAATAAAAGTTACTGTTAATACTGTTGATACTTCTGTAGAAGGAACATATCGAGTTGTTTATGAGGTAGCCGATAGTCGTGGAAAGAAGACAACAAAAGAAATCAAGGTTCAAGTGATTGAAGTAAAAGATTTAGATTATCAGAATTTGGATCTTTCTAAATTAGAAGAAAAAGAAGGTATTTTCTATTTCGATTATTTGAAAGTAGTAGATGGCAAATTACAGATTAAGGGATATCATACCATCCGTGGAATGGATAATACTTTAGCTTCCAATATTACTTATGTTTTACAATTCCAGTCACTTACTACAGAAGACTCTTATACTCAGGTAGTTGATCGAATTACTAATAAAGATGAGATTACGAGACCAATTAATTCTAAAGATAGTTATGATTATACTTATTCTTGGTTTAGAGGAAATATTGATTTAGGAAGTCTTCCAGATGGAGATTATCAAGTATTTATTCTTACTATCTATGAAAATATATATTATGCAAAATCTGTTGTGAATAATAAAGTGTTACGAACTCAAGTGGCTTCTTTTGAAGGTGAGAAGTTCGTTACAACAAGATGTAATTATTTTGATAAAGATCTTGCTTTAGAACTTATTGTTCGTAGTCAAAAGATTTCTTCTAAAACAGCTGATAGTACTTATAATATGTATAATCAGTATCGAACATTGGAATTTAAAAATGAAAAGCTTCATATAAAAGGTACTTCTTATTCTTATGGAATGAATTTATCTAGATTGGCTAAAGTAGAAAGAAAGCTTATTTTAGAAAATACCTCTACTTATGAAAAATATAGTTTTGATCTTGGAAGTATCACAGATGGATTATATAAAGCTGGAACTACATTAAAAGATAATTTTGATAAGGATAGAGCTTGGTTTGATGCTAGTATTAATATTTCTTCTCTTCCAAAAGGAAATTATGCTATTTATTTATCAACTTCTTCTAATATTCAAGATTATGGAGAATTAAATGAAGTTTTAGGTAGAGATGTTTCTAAGATTACTGCAACGATTAAAGGAAAGAAGTATTCTTTTGAAGTGGATTCTCTCAATCGTTATCGTATTGAACTTAATGTAGAATAAGACAATTAGTAAAAAGACTAATTGTCTTTTGATTTTTTTAAAGAAAAGTGTTATAATAAGAAACGTTTTTTAAGGAGAGGTTTATGAAAAGAAATATTGATGATTTTACAGAAAAAGAAAAGTATTTAGTAAGTACTTTATTTCATCAACAATATAGCGTTTCTGAGATTTCAGAAATAACGAAATTATCTTTTTATGAAGTACATTATTTACTGCGAAAAATAGAAGAGAGTTTTTGTGCAGAGAAATCTGTTTCTTCTTTTCATGTCTCTGATTCTAAAGTGTTAATTCTATCGGATACTCATTTAGGTAGTAAGTATGAAAACTTGTCTTATTTACAGGAAGCATATCAATATGCTCAAAGACAAGATATTCATGTTGCTATTCATGCTGGAGATTTAATTCAAAGTACGATTTCTAATGTTAAAGTAAAATATGAGGATGAGTTTAGACAGTTAGAACATGTCGTGAATGATTATCCTTTTATTGAAGGAATGAAGAATTATATTTTGCTTGGAAACCATGATTATAATACTCTAAAAAAAGGAGAAGAGTATTTTCATATTTTAAAAGAGAGAGAGGATTTTGTTTTCCTTGGCTTTAAGAGAGCATATGGAACTTGGCAAGATCAGTTGATTTCTATTTGTCATCCTGTTAAGAAGTATGCTTTACCTATTTCTAGCGTTGAAAACTTTTTGAATTTGAAAGGACATTCTCATAAGCTTTCTTATCATAGGGATAAATCTATTCAGGTACCTACCTTGTCTGATGACTTTATTAAAATAAAGAATGCTAAAGCAGGATTTTTAATCGGTACTTTAGATCACAAAAAATTGGAAATTGATTCTTTTTATTTCCAAGATTCTCTTCATGAAGAGGGTCCTGTCTTAGTAAAAAGAATTTAATTTCTTTTTTTTTACATAATTTTACAAAAAAAATACGAATAACCAGCAGAATGAATTTTTTTCTTGTACTCTATACGATATAATAGAGATGGTGATAATTATGAATGATAAGGATGATCTAAAAGAAAATACTTCAGTTGAAAAAGCTGAACTTACTTCTGAAGAATTACAAGAAAAAATTGAGAGAACGTTTAGTCATCTTGAATTCAATAATGAAGAGGAAGATAAAAAGGTTGTAAGAGAGTCAAAATGGAGAGAATATGTTTCAAAAAGAAGAACTTTGTTTATCCTTGGATGTGTTATTTTTGGTGTCATTTTAGCTTTTTTACTATTTGAAACTAGTTTTTCTAAGAATCATAAATATAATGAAGAAGGAGAAAAGCAATTTGAGACGGCTGGTAGTTATGGTACCAATCATGGTATTTTATATTCTAATCAATATATTTATGATAGTGAAAATAAAGTATTGATGGATCTTTCTTTAAAAGAGATTGGTAAATTAGGTGGGAAAGAAAACTCTATTTCTTATCAAGATTCTTCTTATTTTATTTTTATGAATCAGGGTAATTTTGATGTAAAAAGAGTAGATGAAAATAAAATAGTTTCTTACTTTACTAATAAAAAGAGTTTTCCTATTATGGAAAATGATACACAAATAGTTGGAGCTTATGAAAGTAGTGGAGAGAAATATTATATATTTGCGGGAGATACTTATCTAGAAGAGTCTTTTAAAGATATTAAAGTTGATACGATAGATTCTGATCAAAAAGGAACTTATATTTATACGAATCGTGTAGATCATTCCCTTACAAGATATGATGAAAAGTATTTTATTACTGTTAATAAAAGTGATGGTCGTAAGTATGGTTTGTATGATTCAGATAGCGAGCAACAAGTTATTCGACCAATCTATGAAGAAATGTGTTATTTAGATTCTAATCGATATGCTGTTATGAAGAATGGAATGGTTGGAATTGTTGATTCTTCAAGTAAAGTTATTGAAGATTTTCAGTTAGTTGTTTCTGATTCTAAGAATAAATCTTTCTTTGCAAAGCAAATTTTTGGAAAAACGCTTGTTATGATAGGATCTAATTCTATGAGCTCTGACTATGTTTACCATGGACCATATTCTTCTTATTACTTGCAAGATAGTCAGTTTGTTCCATGGAATCAAAATCTTTGGTATGATGTGGATGTTTTTGGGCAATATCTTATTGTAACTAATAATAGTGAGAAAAATGCTTTTTCTATTTATGATAGAAATTTGAATTTAGTAAGTAGTTTTACAGCTCCTGTCAGTAATTCTACTATTCTTGGAATCTTCTTGTATAATGTTTTAGTTATTAGGGGAGATAATGGATATTCTTTCTTTGATATTGGTAGTGGTGCTAATTTGGGTACTTTAAATACCTTTAATAAAGAATATGGAGAGTATATGTTGACTTTCCAATTAGGAAGTAATGGTTTAGGAACAGTAATAATTTCTTCAGAAGAAAGAGAATTAGGAAGACTTGAAAATGCTTCTTTTGATCATTTTATTTTGAATGGTGATGATAGGCTTCTTATTACAGATGATAAAATTATTTATCATGCATCTTCTTCAAGTAGTTTAGATGGAGATCTTTTGATGATTAAAAAATGATGGAGGGTGAATTTATGAAAGTTATGTGTGTTGGACATTCTACCTTTGATATTACTTTACCAGTTAAGGAGTATCCAACGGAGAATATTAAGTATCGTTTAGATTATCATATTGAATGTGGTGGGGGACCAGCTTCTAATGGGGCTTATTTACTCGCTAAATGGGGAATGGATACGACTATGGTATCTGTTATTGGAAAAGATTATTATGGCGATCGTATTGTGGATGAATTTGAAAAAATAGGAGTTCATACAGATTACATTGAGAAGATCGATAATCATCATACTACGAGTAGTTATATTATTGCGAATATGAGTAATGGATCTCGTACGGTCTTATCTTCTAAAGATAAACCAGTTCGTAAATTATCTAGACCAGTAGATATGGAAGCAGATGTTATCTTGATTGATGGAGAGCATCCTGAGGCTGCTCATGAAGCTTTAGATCGTAACCCTAATGCCATTAGTGTTATTGATGCTGGAAGATTAAATGAGGATACTAAGGCCTTAGGAAAGAAGGTTACTTACTTTGTTTGTTCAAAAGATTATGCTGAAGAATTTACGGGTCGGAAAATTGATATTGGAAATATCGAATTATTGACTAGTATTTGGCAAGAATTGAAAGATTATTTTCAAACAAACGTTATCATTACGTTAGAAGCTCCTGGTAGCTTTACTATGATTGATGGTGTGTGTCAAATTATTCCTAGTGTGAAAGTGAAAGCTGTAGATTCCACAGGAGCTGGGGATATTTTCCATGGAGCTTTTACTTACTTTATTGCTAATCACTATGATTTGAAGCAGGCGATTCATTATGCTTCTATTACTAGTGCCATTTCTGTAACCAGAGTAGGTACTCGTTTCTCTATCCCTGTTTTATCTGAAGTTTTGGGGTACGAAGATGTTATATAGTCAGTTTCCTACTCTTGATTTACATGGAATGGATAGGGAGTATGCTAGAATCTTGATTCAAGACTTTATTACAGATCATTATCATTTAAAAGATCGAACGGTAGTGATTGTGCATGGTATTGGAGCTGGGATTCTTAGAAAGGAAACACAATTGACTTTGAAAAAAAGTCCTTTTGTTGAGTCTTATAAGATAGATAATTTTAATGTAGGAATGACGATTGTTACTTTGAAAAAATAATCGTCTTTTTTTATGAACTAGGTTATAATATAAATGTTTAAAGTATTTTTAATTGATTATAATAAAAGTAGGAGGATTTATGTTTGAATTACAGGAAAAATATGCCAGAGTATTATTAGAATCTTGTTTAAAAGTGGAGAAGGACCAACCTTTATTTATTAGTTATTCTGTTATGAATAGTTCTTTTGTGGAGATTGTTTCCAGAATTGCTTTTGAAATGGGAGTAAGAGATATTTATTTAGATGTTTCGGATCCTTATATTAAACATGATGCTTTGAAAAATTTAGATATTGATGATTTAAAAAAATTACCTTTCTGGAATAAGACGATGTGGGATATTTATGCAAAGAAGAACGCTGCTTTTTTAATGCTTACTACACAATTTCCTGGACTTATGAAGGATATTGATTCTATTAAGATGAATGAAATGGCTAAATATTCCTATGAGACACGTAAGGAATTTGATTCTTTAAGAGATCAGTCTTCTCTTGCTTGGTGTATTGCAGCTGTTCCAACGGAAGAATGGGCTTCTGTTTTGTTTCCAGAAGATGAACACCCCGTTGATAAATTATGGGATTCTATTTTTGATATTTGTAGTATTTATGCTGATGATCCGGTAGCTATTTGGAATCAGAAAATACATAAATTGAATGAGAGAGCACAGAAGTTAAATGCTTATCAGTTTCAAGTTTTAGAGTATCATAGCTCTAATGGTACAGATTTTACGATTCACTTGCCTAAGAATCATCTTTGGGCTTCTGGAAGGACTGTTCTAACAAATGGGAAAGAAGTTCTCGTTAATTTTCCAACAGAGGAAGTTTTCACTTCACCAGATCGTATGAGCGCTGAAGGAGTGTTATATTCTTCTAAGCCTTTGTCTTACCAAGATGTTATTATTAAAGATTTTTTCATTCGATTTTCTTCTGGTAAGGCAGTAGAAGCACATGCTAGAGAAGGGGAAGACGTCTTACAACGTATGATTTCTATTTGTCCTAATTCTGAATACCTTGGAGAAGTTGCTTTTGTTCCATATGATTCTCCAATTTCGAATCGTGGTCAGATCTTTTTAGAAACTTTATACGATGAAAATGCTTCTTGTCATATTGCCTTAGGAGATTCTTTCCCAGAATGTATAGAAGGTGGTATTTCTATGGATAAAGATTATCTATTAGAAGAATATCATTTAAATAAGTGTGATTCTCATGTTGATTTTATGGTAGGAACTAAAGATATGAGTATTATGGGTATTACTGAAGATGGAAGAAGAATTCCTATTTTTATAGATGGTAATTTTACAGAAGAATTCCAATAAAAAAAGAGTTTTGTTAAACTCTTTTTTAATTGTTATCTACAATTATTAATGTAATTGTGTCACAGGTAGATACGGTGTGATCATCAATTTCACTAGCATTTTTTAATAGACCATTCGTTTGACCGGTTTCATATTTACATACGAAATTTAAGCTAGGATAAGCACTCTTAATAGTTGAGCAGGTTTCTTTTGGATCACTCTTAATATGTGATTGATCAAAATATACTGTTACGTTTTCACATTTTTTTTCAGGTTCTTTAGGAGTTTCTACTTTTGGAGTATCTTGAACAACTGGTTTTCCACTACTTACTGTAATGGTAACGGTCGTTCCACTAGATACTTCACTACCTGAGCGAAGAGATTGATTAATAACTTTTCCTTCTGCTTCGTCACTATTACGGTAGGTAACATTATATCTAAGACCATTTGCTTCTATTTTAGAAATGGCTTCTTTTCTACTTAGTCCGATTACATTTGGTACGGTCTTTTTTACACCATCACTAATAGTAATTATGATTGTATCGTTGTTATTTAGAACTTGTCCTTCTTTATAAGAGTAGGAGATGACTTCTCCGGCAGGAGTTGTATCACTAAATTCATGTTTTTCCTCATAAACAATATTGTATTTATTAGCCCATTCATAGAAATCATTTAGAGATTGTACTTTTGGCATTTTTAAGTTTCCTCTAGAAATTACTAATTTTACGATTGTTCCTTGCTCTATAATATCATTTTCACTGTAGTTTGCACTGATAATGTGATTTTCTGGAATTGTATCATCATATTGATTGTTGAAACTGATTTTCAATTTATTTTGGATAGCCCAATTTGTTGCTTCTTCCATTGTATATTTTGATAGATCTGGAACTTTTATTTCTGGACCTTTACTGATTGTTACTATGATTTCTGTATCTTTATCGGATATAACATCTCCTGCAGCTATACTTTGATGAAGGGCATATCCTTTTTTGATTTCTTTATCAAATTCTGTTTCTAAACTATATTTTAATTGATGTTGTTTCATGTAGAATTCTACTTCAAACTGACTTTTATTAGTAAAATCAATTAAAGTAATTTCTTTTTCTGTTTCTTCTTCTCCATAAGAGAAGGTTAGTTTTAATGAATCGTCTCTTTTTAGACTACCGCTACTACTTTGTTCAATTACGGTATCTTTCATTTTGTCACTTTCTACAAATTCAATTTCTACGTTTGTTAAATAATTCTTTTGAATGAATTGTAGAACTTTATCTGCTTCCCATGTAATCATATTAGGAACAATAATTTCCTTGGAAGGATTTGGTCCTTCACTAATAGAAACGGTTAGTTCATCTATGTCTTTTAGGGTGCTTCCTGCTTTGATACTTTGACTAATAATGGAATATTCTTCTACCATGTCACTGTATTCATATTCTTGATTGATGGTGATTTTATTTTGACTAGCCCATTTCATAACTTCTGTAATACTTTTTCCACTGAAGTTAGGAGTAGTATAACTAGATGTTTTAAATAAACTAGAACTATTGATGGAAAGAAGTAGGAATCCTAATAAAAAGATACTACTGACTACGATAATTTTCTTTTTTCTTTGATTATATGTAATGGATATTACGATGAAGAAAAGAGTAAATATAGTTAAAAATAAAGTCGTTAAAATTTCTGGAATAGTAGATTCTTTATTATATATATTCAATCCAAAAGCAGTAAGTGCTGCTATCAAGATGATAAGCATTAATGGATAAATTAGTATATGTTCTATTTTTTTGTGAGATTTCTTTTGATGAGTCCAATCTTCTTCTATTAAGCGATTTAGTTCGCTAGTATTCATGAAATCTGTTTTTTCTATTTCTTTATCTTTTTTTTCATTGGTAGGCGATTTTTTCTTTTTTTCTGAATCTGAAAGAGTTTCTTTTTTATCCATAAAAATCTCTCCTTTCTACCTTCTATAATTATTATATAATAAAAGATGAGAAAAAGAAAAAGAATTCCTTTTTGGTAATTGTCAATAAATGTCTATATTGAAAAATATAAAGTATGATATAATCCTTA
This sequence comes from Bacilli bacterium, assembly GCA_017432645.1. Lineage (GTDB taxonomy): Bacteria > Bacillota_I > Bacilli_A > RF39 > UBA660 > UBA3789. The sequence continues at coordinate 11,507 of JAFRIU010000019.1, read as the reverse complement.
TAAGGGAGTGATTGAATGGAAGATTTGATTCGAAAGAATATCCATTATATCGTAGCTATATTTCTTTTGATGGGTCCTATTCTTGATTTTGTTACCGGGATTTGTCTTCATTATTCTTGCTTTTTAACTTTAGGTGTTATTGTTAGAGTGTTCTTTTTACTGTTTATTTGTTATGTTGTTTTATTCGTTTTTAAGAAGAAGAGACTTTTGGTTCCTTATTTTTTGGTAGGCTTTTATTTTTTGTTTTATATGCTTGGTATTTTCCTTTACCAAAATGGATATCGTTTCTTTTATGAAGTTCAAAATCTAGTAAAGGTATTTTATTTTCCTCTTATGTTGATTTCTCTTTATGCTATTCGTGAGCAGATTCGAATTAGCAAGATGGTTTTCTTTACTACTTTGTTTTCTTATTTAATTCTTATTTTTATTCCTTTGATTTTTCATGTTGGATATCGTACGTATGCGATTACTAAGACAGGAAGTTTGGGCTTTTTTCATTCTGCTAATGAGATTAGTGGAATCCTTTCTCTTTTGACACCTATGCTATTTTTATTCTTCTTTACTTGGAAAAAGAAGATTGTAAAGTATTTATTTGTTGCGTTATATTTTGTTGTTATTTTGACAATGGGAACGAAGACACCGCTTCTTGCTTTTTGCTTTACGTTAGGAGTAACCCTTGCTTACTTTTTAAGTCGTTTGTGGAAGAAAAAACAGTATTCTAAGATTTTTCTTTCTTGTTTTGGGATTCTTCTTTTGTTTTCGGCTTTGATTGTTTTTCTTCCTAAAACCAATTTTTATAAGAACATTGAAGTTCATTTGGATTTTTTGAAAATTGAAAAAGTTTCTGATCTTTTTACTAAAAGGAATTTTGATCATTTTATTTTTAGTCAAAGATTAAGCTTTTTAGAAAGTAAATCTTCTATTTATCATAAAGCTCCTTTGTATCAAAAACTATTCGGAGTTGGGTATTTGTTGAATAGGGAAGAAATGAAACAAATAGAGATGGATTATTTTGATATTTTTTATAATCATGGTATGATTGGCTTTTTCCTTTTCTTTTCTCTTTTTATTCCTGTTTTATGGCAAGCTTTTTGCTGCAAGCAAAAAAGTTATGAACAATTGATGTTGAAGACTAGTTTTTCTCTTATTCTTATTTTGTCTTTCTTTACAGGACACATTTTAGTTTCTCCATCTGTTAGTTTTCTTTCTGTTATTCTTATTTTATCTTTATTTGAGCATTCTAAAGGTATTGGAATTCTTTTGATTAATGAGAAACTTTTAGAGAAGGGATTAGATAGTCATTCCATTGCTTTTGTTTCTTTTTACTATTCTTCTGAGACTTTCTTACGATTATTCTTATTTAGACTTTTATCTTACCAATTATATGATTTTTGTATTTGTGATGATAATTTATCTTGTAGGGAGTATGGGGAGTATTTGTCTCCTTCTTCTATTATTATTTCTGAGAAAAAAGAAAATGATTCTTGTTTTACCAAGAAAGAGTTTTTAGAAAAATTAGATAATGGATTTCTAAAGAAGTGTAAAGAAGTATAAAAAAAAATAAAGGTTATTCCTTTATTTTTTTGTAAATACTTTTCCTTTGTTCTCTTCGCCTATTGCTTGTGCAAAATCATGAACGATTTTTATTTCTTCTAAGATGGCTTTTCTAGAACAGCCAAGGTATTCTTCTATTTTTGATTTTCCTATTAATTCTTTTGCTTCTTCTAGTGTTTTTATTTGCCAACTAACGTTTCCTATTTTCGGTGTGATATCTGCTTGTACATCATGAAAACAAGCATCTATTCCACCAAAACTATTCTTTCTCATTGTATTTGTAATAATTCTTTTGCCTGTGATGATTTCAGAGTATCCTGTTAGAACCATGCCGATGGAGGTAACTCCATATTCTTTCCGTATTTTAAATTCTTTGATTGGTCTTACTAGAAAGAATCCTAATGGTTCTGATGTTTCTATTGTGTAGAAAGAGTCTGGTGCGTTTGAATAGGATGCTACTTTTTCAAAATAGGTAATTGCGGATGGAATCGCTACAAAAGTATTGTTATCTTCTCTTTTTTTCATTTTTCTCATTTCCTTTTCGTTGCTATATTATATCACAAAAGTGTCTAATTCGCAACAATTTTGCTGTTGTTTAATTATTTAAATTATTTTATAATAGAAATTAAGAAAGAGAGAGTCTATATGCAAAAGAAGTTTGGTATGGTTATTGTTAATTATAATGATTATCCCATGACTAGTCGATTGGTTCATAATGTAGAAAATTATTCTTGCTTAGATTTGATTGTAGTTGTGGATAATGCCTCTTCAGATGATTCCTTTTCGAAACTAGAAAAACTAGCTAATGACCGTGTTGCTATTATTCAAAATCATAGTAGACAGTATTCCTCTGGTTTAAACTTTGGCGCTCAATACTTAATGGAGAAAATAGGATCTTGTTGTATTTTGTTTTCGAATTCGGATATTATTGTAAAAAAAGAAGAGGATATGAAAATTCTTTTTCAAGATGTTAAAGATGATGTTGTGGTAGTAGGACCTGTTGTTGATGAGCATGGAGTTTTAAATCGTGGTTGGAGATTACCTAGTACTTTTCAAGAAATATTATTTAATATCCCTTTCTTTAGCCATTATTTTAAAAGAAAATATTTGCTTTATGATGAAAAGCTCTATGAAGGGAATACTTCTTTTGTAGATGTTGTATCTGGTTGTTTCTTTCTTGTAGATAGTCAGTTTTTAAAGAATTGTGGTTTTTTTGATGAAGGTACTTTCTTGTATTATGAGGAACAGATATTTGCAGAAATTGTGAAAAGAAAAAAGAAGAAAGAAATGATTGATAATCGTGTAGTTATTATTCATGATCATTCTGTTACAATTGATAAGTCATTAAAGAGAATTCAAAAACACAAAGTGTTGAAAAAGAGTCAACGATATTATTTAAAAAAATATAAGAATGTAAATTTTATACAGATGTTTCTTTTATATATAACAGATTATTTTTATCGATTTGTTTTGTGTATTAGAAGTTTAGTAGGGAGGTAATGTATGAAAGGTATTATTTTAGCAGGAGGAACAGGAACTAGGCTTTATCCTATTACAGAGGGTATTAGTAAACAATTGATGCCTATTTATGATAAGCCAATGATTTTTTATCCTTTGTCAGTCTTGATGTTAGCTGGAATTCAAGATATTTTGGTTATAACAACACCAATGGATCAACCGGCTTTCCAAAATTTATTGAAGGATGGAAGTCAATTTGGAATTCATATTTCTTATGTTGTGCAACCTTCACCAGATGGTTTAGCTCAGGCTTTTATTCTAGGTGAAGATTTTATTGGTAAAGATTGTTGTGCTATGGTTTTAGGAGATAACATTTTTTATGGTGGAGGATTTGAAAAAGCATTAAAGAGAGCAACTAAGAGAGCAGAAGAAGGAGACGCTACTATTTTTGGAATGCAAGTAAGAGATCCTGAACGATTTGGTATTATGGAAATTGGTGAATCAGAGTCTGGTACTTATGTTATTTCTGTAGAAGAAAAGCCAAAGAAACCAAAATCTAATTATGCTATTACAGGTCTTTATTTCTATCCACCAGGAGTTTCTAAAAAAGCAAAGAAGATTCGTCCGTCTGAACGAGGAGAATTAGAAATTACAACTTTAAATGATATGTATTTAAAAGAAGGTATTTTAAAAGCAGAAAAGTTTGATGAAGGTTTTACTTGGTTTGATACAGGTACCTTTGATAGTCAATTGGATGCTGCTAATATGGTGAAATCTGTAGAAGCTAATAAAGATATGGTAGTTTGCTGTCCTGAGCAAATTGCTTATCGAAATGGTTGGCTAACGAAAGAGGAATTAGCTAAAAGAGCAGAGTTATTAAAAAAGAATAGTTATGGGGCTTATTTACAATCATTATTGGATGAGGAAAGTGAAGTATGAATAAGATAGAAACTGAATTAAAAGATTGTTATATTTTAGAACCACAAAGATTTGGAGATGAGAGAGGATATTTCGAATCCATTACCAGAGAACAATTACAAGAATTGGGATTTCATGAAATACATCAAGTTAGTGATTCTAAAAGTGCAAAAGGAATTGTAAGAGGTCTCCATTTTCAAAGAGATCCTTATTGTCAAGCCAAGGTAGTAAGATGTCATAGAGGTGGAGTTTTAGATGTCGTTGTTGATATTCGAAAAGATTCTGAAACTTATGGACGATATACTATGGTAGAGTTGACTCCAGAAAACGGAAGAATGTTATTTGTTCCAAGAGGATTTGCTCATGGATTTGTTTCTTTGACAGATGATACACTATTTGAGTATTATGTGGATAATCAATATATGCCTCGTTTAGAGGGTGGAATTCTTTGGAATGATCCAGCATTACAAATTCCATGGGATTCTATTTTTAAAGAGTATAAGATTAGAGAAGCTGTTTTATCTCTTAAAGATAAAGAAAGAAAGCCATTGTCAGAGACAGATGTAGAGTTTTTTAGAAGACCTAAAAAGTATTTAATTACTGGCGTGAATGGACAATTAGGTTATGATATCGCAAGAGAATTAGAAAATCGTGGAGAAGTAGAAGTATTAGCTCTTGGACGAGATGAGATGGATATTACGGATCGTGATCAGGTAATGAGAATTGTGAAGGGATACCATCCAGATGTTATTTTCCATTGTGCTGCTTGGACAGCAGTTGATAAAGCAGAGGATATGCAAGAAGAGTGTTATAATGTTAATGTTGTTGGTACGAAGAATATGGTAGATGCTTCTATAGAAGTTGGAGCTAAAATTCTTTATATGTCTACTGATTATGTTTTTGATGGAGAAAAAGATGGACTTTATGTAGAAGATGATTTACCAAAACCAAAGAGTGTTTATGGTGAGACAAAATATGAAGGTGAAGAGGAAGTTAGAAGAAATCCAAAGCACTTTATTACTAGAATTTCTTGGGTATTTGGTGTTCATGGAAATAACTTTATTAAAACCATGTTGAAACTTTCTGAGACAAAGGAAGAGTTAAATGTTGTGAATGATCAGATTGGTAGTCCGACTTATACTGTTGACTTAGCTAAATTACTTGTAGAAATGGCTCAAACAGATAAATATGGAACATATCATGTAAATAATGAAGGCTACTGTTCTTGGGCTGAGTTTGCTGAATACATTATGAAAAGCAATGGAAAGAATACTAAGATTCATCCTGTAACGACTGAAGAGTATCTACAGTTAACTGGTACAAAGCAGGCTTATCGTCCAAGAAATTCCAAATTGGATAAGACAAAATTAGTAGAAAGTGGTTTTGCTATGTTACCTTCTTGGCAGGATGCTACGGATCGTTATTGTCAAGAGTTATTAAAAGTAAAGAAATATTAGGAGGATTTATGAAGTTTTTAATTACTGGTGGAGCTGGATTTATTGGAAGTAATTATTGCCATTATGTTGTAGAAAAATATCCAGAAGATCAATTTGTTTGTTTGGATGCTCTAACTTATGCTGGAAACTATAATAATATTAAAGAATTAGAGGGAAAGAGTAATTTTAAATTTGTGAAGGGAGATATTACTGATAGAGAAGCAGTAGACAAACTTTTTGCAGAAGAGAGTTTTGATGTTGTTATTAATTTTGCGGCAGAGTCACATGTGGATAATTCTATTAAGAATCCGGGAGTATTTTTAACAACCAATATTATTGGTACTCAAGTTTTAATGGATGCTTCTTTAAAGTATCATGTAAAGAGATATCATCAAGTTTCTACAGATGAGGTATATGGTGATTTACCACTTGATAGACCGGATTTATTATTTACAGAAGATACTCCAATTCATACTTCTAGTCCATATTCTTCTAGTAAAGCTGGTGCCGATTTATTAGTAGGGGCTTATTATAGAACTTTCGGACTTCCTGTTACGATTTCTCGTTGTTCTAATAATTATGGTCCTTATCAGTTTCCAGAAAAGTTGATTCCTGTTATCTTTTCTAAGGCAATCAAAGATGAAAAGGTCCCTGTTTATGGAACGGGTGAAAATGTAAGAGACTGGATTCATGTTCACGATCATAATGTTGGAGTAGATATGATTGTTAGAAATGGTAAAGTAGGAGAGGTTTATAACTTAGGAGGACACTCTGAAAGAGATAATTTAACGGTTGTTAAAACTATTTTGAAACAATTGGGTAAGAGTGAAGACTTGATTCAGTTTGTAGCAGATAGAAAAGGACACGATTTGCGATATGCTATTGATTCTACCAAAGCAGAAAAAGAATTAGGATGGAATCGTACTTATACTTTTGAGGAAGGAATTAAAGAAACGATTGATTGGTATTTGAATCATCAAGATTGGGTAGAGAATATCTTGTCTGGTGAATACAAAAATGCCTATAAGGGATAAAAAAAGTAGATAATTATCTACTTTTTATATTTTTCTATAATGGCATCTACAATTCTTTCGGAAGCATGTCCATCTCCATACGGATTGGATGCTTTACTCATTTTATCGTATTCTTTTTGATTGGTTAATAATTTCTTTGCTTCTTTGTAGATTGTTTTTTCATCTGTACCAACTAGTTTTAAAGTTCCTGCTGTGATTCCTTCTGGTCTTTCTGTTGTATCTCTTAGAACTAATACTGGCTTTCCAAGACTTGGTGCTTCTTCTTGAACTCCTCCGCTATCTGACATAATCATATAGCATTTATTGATAAAGTTGTGGAAATCAAATACTTCTAGTGGTTCGATTAATCGAATACGATCGCAACCATCTAGTATTTCGTGAGCAACTTCTCTTACTTTAGGATTTAGATGAATAGGGTATAACACTTTTACATCGGGGAATTCTTCTGTTAATCTACGAATGGCTTTAAAGATATGTCTCATTGGATCACCAAGATTTTCTCTTCTGTGAGCGGTTACTAGAATTAATCTTTCATCTTCTTTTACCCAATCTAATTCTGGATGGGTATAATTCTTTTTTACTGTTGTTGCCATGGCATCGATTGCTGTGTTTCCAGTGATATAAATTTTTTCTTCTTTAATATTTTCTTTTAATAAATTACTTTTACTTAATTCAGTAGGTGCAAAATACATATCTGTCATGCAGTCTACCATTTGACGATTCATTTCCTCTGGATAAGGACTATATTTATCATTGGTACGAAGTCCTGCTTCTACGTGACCGATTGCAGTTTGATTGTAGAAAGCAGCTAGTGCTCCGGCAAAGGTAGTTGTAGTATCTCCATGAACTAATACTATGTCTGGTTTTACTTCTTTGATTACTTCTTCTAGGCCATATAATACTCTAGATGTAATATCGGATAAGGTTTGTCCTTGTTTCATAATATCTAAATCATATTTTGGTGTAATCTTGAAAGTTTCTAGTACTTGATCTAGCATTTGCCTATGTTGTGCGGTTACACATACGATACTTTCAATTTCTTTTCTTTTTTCTAACTCTTTGATTAAAGGAGCCATTTTAATTGCTTCTGGTCTTGTACCAAAGACACTCATTACTTTAATTTTACTCATTATTTTCCTCCAATGTTTTTGTATAGATTTGTAGCCTGTTGTCCCATTTTGATTCTTCCATAATTCGTTTATATTTGTCGTTTACTATAAACTTATTTTTTAATGCTTCATCTATTGCTTTTTCAAATTCATTATCGTTTTTATAATAGTATATTAATCCATTGAATTGATCTAATTCAGACCAATAGCTAGATACTACATTCTTTTTAAAATATAAGTATTCATATACTTTTACTGGGTCTACATAGATAATAATATCATTGATGATAAATGGCATAATCATGACATCACTTTCTTCAATGTAAGAAGGAACTAAGTCATGTTCTATTGGTCCATGAATGATTATATTTTTTAATTTTATCTTATCAAAATCTTCTTTCACGCTAGGATTCATTGGTCCTACTATGTTGAAATTATAGTCTTTATGTTTTTCTGCGTATTTTATGATATTTTCTATATCGAACCAGTTATCTATTGTACCAATATAAGTAATTGCTGGTTTTACAATTTTTGTTTCATTCTTTTTATAGTGATCGAATAGATTATGGTCGTATCCATTTCTTACTAGTATGAATTTTTTCTTATCTACATTGTATTTATCTGATATATTGTCTAGTAATTTTTGTGAACTTACAAATACATTTTTAGAATGAGCGATTAACTTTGATTCCATGTCTCTAAAGTATTTTTTATTACTTTCCCAACCAATATAATTATCCATACATTCATAGTATATTTTTGTTTTATTTAATTCTAATGCTTTTATGAAGATGGATTCGATTTGAGTAGGTTGTGTGTAAATAAATACATCATAATTGAATGTGATTAGTCTCAAATAGGTTAGAGCTCTTTTTAATCTATATTTATTATCCCCTGGATAAATATAATAAGGTTTTATTTTTAAATTTTTATTTTCAATCTTGTTATTTACGTAAGAACTGGCAATTTTACTGTTCGTATCATTTTTATATTTATCTTTTAAGTCCAAATATCGATATTCTACTTTATAGGTATTTGCTAGTGAAAGTGCAACGAAGTGTGGTCTTTGTTTGATCCATTTCCATGTTACTAAAGAGAAGTAGCATACTTTTTTTGTTTTCCTTAGTTTTCTAATTATCATTCGAATAGGAAGTAGTAATAGAATCATGCAGTAAATGAATATTTTTTCAGCAGTTAGGATGATTCCATCATACATAATACGATTTCTTATTTTTGTTAAAAGACTGTTTTGATTTTTGATTTCTTTAGCTCCTATCTTAGTTGCTTTATCTAGTTTAATTAAATTTGCTTTTCCTTCTCCACGACATTCTTCATTATAAGTTTCATGATAGTATCTTTTGCTTTTTTGAATTTCATAATATTTATTTAGACTCATCATGTTTTTATTAATGGAAACAGATTCATAGTGAATGAATTTTTCTCGATTTAAAAGAACGGTTTTATATCCTTCGTTTTTTAGCTTTTTACCTAGAATATCTTCTTCATAATATAAAAATGTATTTTCATCAAAATAGTTTACGTCTTTAAAGACATCGTATTTAATCATAAAGAAAGAGCCAGGGACACAGTCTACATAGGAGTATTCTGAATTAAAGTAAGCATCATCATATCTTTCAATGTGAGATTTCTTTGCTTTTCTGGTGAGTTTTATTGAGCTATCTGTAATATCACTATCTAGTTTTCTTTCTTTCCATGCACGCATATCACTGGCTTCTCCATTTGCATAATACATGGTAGGGGCAACGATAGCGACGTCTTTATGCTTATCTAAAAACTCTTCCATTTTTAAGATGGTATCATCTTCTACAGATACATCTGGATTTGATATTGTGATATAGTCATATTTTTCTTCTTTATTTTCTAAATAGTGTACACCATAGTTGTTTCCATAGGCATAGCCTTTATTTTCAGGTGACTTTATTACGTCAATTTTATTATTAGCGTATTTTTTTAGTATCTTAAAAGAATCGTCTGTTGAACAATTGTCAACGATAACGATTTTATCAATATTTTTATAATCCTTAATTAATTGGATGTAGTCTACTACTGTTTTACTATCATTGTAGTTTAAGACAATGATTGCATTTTTTCCTTTTGTCATATTCACACCTCAAATTTCTCCTTATTTATCATACCATAATAATATGGATTTATAAACAAAAAAATCCTTTCTTTATACAAGTTTCTACAGTTGAACTATTTTTAGATATTTGATAAAATGATAGTGAGTTTAAGGAGAAAAAGTTATGGCTAATGAGTATTCGATTGTTGTGAAGAATATGACTAAAAAGTTTAAAGTTTATTATGATAAGCCTAATACATTAAAAGAGAGACTTGTTTTTTGGGCACGTAATAAGGCAGACTATAGAGTCGTATTAGATGATATTAATTTGACAATCAAAAAAGGAGAAACGGTTGCGCTTATTGGAGTAAATGGCAGTGGAAAAAGTACCTTGTTAAAGTTAATGACCAAGATTATTTATCCTAATAAGGGTACTGTAAAGACATATGGAAAGTTGACTTCTTTGTTGGAACTTGGAGCAGGGTTCCATGATGATTTTACAGGACGTGAAAATATTTATTTTAATGCTTCTATTTTTGGATTAACCAGAAAGGAAATTGATCAAAAAATAGATAAGATTATTGCCTTTTCTGAATTAGAGGATTTCATTGATAATCCGATTCGTACCTATTCTTCTGGTATGTATATGCGTCTTGCTTTTTCTGTTGCGATTAATGTGGATGCGGATATTTTATTAATTGATGAAATATTAGCTGTTGGAGATCAACATTTTCAGGATAAATGTTTTGATAAATTAGAAGAATTGAAAAAAAGTGGAAAGACAATTGTCATTGTTAGTCATAGTTCAGAGTCTATTAAGAGACTATGTGATCGTGCTATTTGGATTCAAAACGGAAAAATTGAAGCCGATGGCAAGACATCTAGTGTTTTAGATGAGTATTTAAAAGTATGTGGGTAGGAGGTCAGATGAGATGCTTACCAATTTGTATAATTATCGTGAGTTACTAAAAAGTAATGTAAAGAAAGAAATACGCGGAAAATATAAAGGATCTTTTTTAGGAGTTCTTTGGTCTTTTATTAATCCTTTGTTGCAAGTATTAGTATATGCCATTGTTTTCCCTTATATTATGAGAGTTAAAACTCCTAATTATTTGCAGTATTTGATTACTGGAATTATTCCATGGACCTTTTTTACTACGGTTTTAACTCAAGGAATGATAACTGTTCGAATGAATGCCGGTATCCTTAAGAAAGTATATTTTCCAAGAGAAATCTTACCAATATCGGTTGCTTTATCTGGACTTGTGAATTTCTTTATTAGTTGTATTATTATATTAATTTTCTGTTTATTTGGTGGAATTGGAATTAGTTGGCATATTCTTCTTTTGCCACTTGTTGCTTTTATTCAGTTTGTCTTTTCTTTAGGACTTATTTTAGCTCTTAGTGCTATCAATATTTATATTAAGGATACGGAATATATTGTTCAATTTATTATTAATATGATTTTTTATGCAACACCGATTTTATATCCAACATCTTTATTTCCAGAAAACTTTCGTTGGATTTTATATTTGAATCCAATGGCCGGAATAATTGATTTGTATCGAAATATTTTCATTTATCATGAGTTTTCTGGTTTTCAAACTTTGGCTTATGTAGGGGGAGTTTCTCTTTTGTTTTTTGCGGTTGGATTATTGATATTTAGAAAATTAGAAAAAGGTTTTGCAGAGGAGTTGTAATATGATTTCGTTTGTAATATTGCATTATAAAAATTTGAAAGATACGATTGAATGTATTGAATCTATTCAGCATTTGAAAACAAAAGAGCAAGTTTCTATTATTGTTGCCGCGGCACCGAGGGCCTGGACGTGGAGACGCTGGGCTGCCGGTGGGGCTACACCGTGGACGGCGGCGCTCTCGGCGAATACGAATACGAAAACTTCAACGCCGCCTC
>JAFRIU010000018.1 GCA_017432645.1 Bacilli bacterium | reverse complement strand
AGCAGCAGCAAAAGCAGCAACAGCAACTCCAGCAGCCACAACAACAACTACATCACAACGAATTCCAGATTCAGCACAGATTGCTATGGCCAAAGGAACAGCAGCAAAAGCAGCAACAGCAGCCACAACAACAACTACATCACAACGAATTCCAGATTCAGCACAGATTGCTATGGCCAAAGGAACAGCAGCAGCAAAAGCAGCAACAGCAACTCCAGCAGCCACAACAACAACTACATCACAACGAATTCCAGATTCAGCACAGATTGCTATGGCCAAAGGAACAGCAGCAAAAGCAGCAACAGTAATCCCCACAACAGGAGGGCCAACAGATTCTGAAATATCACTAGTATTACCTGAAATATATGATTTTGATCCAGCAAACGGTTGGGTAGAATGCGCACAGGGTACACAACATAGTGGCAATGCAATTGTTGAAATGGGGGATGGGAGATTTCATGTATATTTTAATGGTGAAGACATAGGTTCCACTGAAACACTACAAAGTGCTAAGTCTGCTTTCCAAACATATAAAAGTTTGAAAGAACCGGAATTATCAGTATACTCCTTTGATTCCGAGGAAGGTTGGACAACGCATGCCTCAGGTTTTAATTTACAAAATGGCTATGCAAAGCAAAGCGATGGACTGTATCATATATTCGTCAATGGAGAAGAAGTTGGTAAAGAAAAAGAATTAACCGATGCCAATAATCTATTTTATGAAAAATTGGTTGAATCGTCAGAAAATATACAACCAGAGGATCCAGAAGAGCAAGTAGTAACTTGGTATAGTGGCGGAGGAAGTGGAGGATCATCATCTAGTAGTGAACTAGCCGCAATGAGTTTTACATCTGCCCTCTCTGCAGCATCTCTTGCACCAAAACCTGTTATTGCGGTGGATACTGATGAGATAGAAGGAAGTAAATGGAATCTAAGTACATTATTAGAAACTTTAGAGGAGATTATTAAAGAAATTCAAGAGATTAGAAACACCTTAGAACAATATAATGTTTTAAGTGGACCTATCGCAGAAGAAATATTAGAAATGTATTCTAAATTATTAAAAGAACTAATGAATGAAGTATTAACAAGATTCCAATCTGTTGATAAGTTCTTATTAGAAACAGTACCATCTCTTTATGGAGAAGCGGACACTGAAATGGCAAGCAGTTATAAAACAGTGAAGCCAAGTACAAGTACTAGTACAAAGACAACTGCAGTATCCTCTTCCTCAAGTAATACCAATACCAACTCTATAAAATTTTATAGAATAGGAAATTAGACAATATTTTCAAAAAACTAATTCTATACTGTATTAGGTGATTTTATGAAAGTAAAACTATTTGATGCAGAAGATGAATTAGACCTAGAAGAAGATATTAATAACTTTATTAATAATACTTCTATAGAAGTAATGGAGATTAAATATCAAGTAGGAGTAGGAATCTTTAGTGAAGAACAAATCTTTTGTTTTTCTGCTATGATTGTTTATTTTGATAAATAAAAAAGAAAATAAATTAAAAAGTATGTTAATATTAACATAAGGAGGTAATATATGACATCATCAGGTGAAATAGATTCAGCAAAAACCAATATTACTCAAAAACTAGGGAGTATAAAAACTACCTTTGATGCTCTTGTAGTTAAAGATAGTTGGCAAGGTGACTCAGCTGAACAATTAAAATTAAAAGTAGACACTTTTATTGCAGAAGCAACCAATACAATTACGACTAAAATGGATGTTTTAAAGCAGTTTGCAGAACAATATGAAAAATTTAGCAAGCTTTCTACGGATACTCAGACAATTAGAAAAAATGAAAGAGATCAGCATTGTAAAAAATCTCCACAAATCGAAAATTGCCATTGGACGAAAGAACCGATTTTCAACAACATGGGAAATATTGTAGGACATAAATGGGTTTGGCATGCATGTGGTCCTTATAGTTCTGCAGTACACTATATATCAACAAATGTAGAAACAATGAATAATACATATCAACGTGCTCAACAGATTAAGAATTCATTTAACAGTACACCATTAAAGCAAGGAGAAGGAACGGATGCATCATCTGTAAACTTTCAGGATGTATTATAGGAGGTAAAATATGGCAGATCTATTTGAGTTAAATCCTGATATTAATTATGACAAAATAAGCACATTAAGAAGTGAACTAGAAACCCTAAAAGGAACAGTTTCGAATTTTAAAATGCAGAATGATGATTCTACGGTAGATGTAGATCAAGGCGACGGATGTATAGTACAACAAGCTGGAGAATGGACTTTAGAAATGAATACAGAAAAGAATAATGTAGTGACAGACTTGCAGACATGCCTTGACAGAATTAAAAATATAATAGACGCTATCGAGTGCGTAAAAACTAACCATACTGGTCTTCAAGAAAACTTAGAATTAGAAGGAGATAGCATTATCACTGAGTATGGTTTTGCCTCTACCTTGACTAATAGCCAATTAGGAACTTCTACAGGAGGAAGCGAGAATTCGTTTGGCAGTAATGGTATGGGATCATTTGGTTCTTCATGGGGAGGAGGATCAGGTGTTGCAGGAAGTTGCTGTTCCGAACTAGATGATGAGGATTTAGAAGGCTTTGGAGAAGATTTAGAAGAATTGTTTGATATGGAAGACATAGAGAATGAAGAGGAAGAAGAAAGCAGTGAACATGAAGGAGAAGTAATTGACATCGATGAATTATTTGACGATGTTGAATACATATATAATGAAAACCTACAAGAGGATTCAGAATTTTGGCAAAAAATATTTGGAAAGTACCCAGATCTTATTAGTTATGACGAAGATGGATATGCGAGATTGGATGCTAGAAAAATTCCAAAAGATAGTTACAACAATGATATTGATATTATAGGTAGGGAGAATCGCTACGTTATAGCCTGTTCTTCATCTATTGGAAATATTGGAGACGTTCTTCGATTTGAACAAAAAGATGGAAGCATTATTGAATGCGTTGTAGGGTATAACAATGATAATCAGGATGGAAAAGAAAGAACACTGCAATTCATTGTTAATCCAGATACCATTGTAGAAGAAGATGGTCAATTAGTATTTAAAGGTGAAAAAATCAGTTTGAACAATATAATCAGAAATAATAAAGTATATGAACATATACCAAATTATTATACTAGAGTAGAAAATAAATCCAGAGCGATAGAATTATTATAGGAGGATAATAACTGATGTATAGATGTAAATATAGTGAAGTAACACAACAAGGAGAAGAAGTAGAAAAATGGTCTAAAAAACTAGCGGAATACATAATTGATTATAATGCTAAATTAAAGAGAACATGCTCTGAATGGGGAGAAGATGACATTAGACAATCTTTTGATAACTCTATGGAAGGAATATATAAAGAAGCAAATAAATATGCTCAATTTGGAAAAGAGATGGGACAATTTGTTCAAAAAGCATCCACAAAAATAAAGGCACTAGATGAGCTTTTATCAGGGCTAAAAATTTAGATGTAAAGTTATGTACATGGGGTTGCAGATTAAAGAAAAATAAGATATTATTTAGTTAATAAAGGAGGATATTTATGACAGGAGTATCATCAACTTCAGACAAGCTAATAGTAAAGTCAACTAATGAAATGGATAACATAGCGATAGAAGTAGCAAAACAAGCAAAAATATTTTTATCGATTTTGGAGCAACAGGAAGCAAAAATGAATCAGTTGACAACAGTTTGGGATCGTGATTCTGGAGATATAGCAGCACTTACATTATATAATGCTTACAAAAAAAGGAATGAAGAAGATTTTATGGCACTTCAAGAATTCCTAGTAAACTTAGCTAACGCAATAGAAACAGGTGCTGTTAATTATCATACTGCTATAAACACAGTAAAAAAATCAATGGATGAACTTTATCCAGAAAGTATGGTTTAATTTCAATAACGATATGAGAAAGGAGATATACCATGGCTGATAATACAGGAGTAGGAATTACTGGGTTTTCGTCAGTAGACTCACTTTGCAATGACCTTTATCAATTAGGTGACGAAGGAAAAAAAGCATTAGATTTTATTGGTAATAATATTGATAATTTACACGATAATATATGGGATAGTGATGCTAGAAACTACAGTAGAGAAGAATTTGAAACAAAAAGAGAATGTTTTGATATCTATTATAACGACATTCATCAAACAACCGAGACAACAAAGGCTGGAATGGAAACGTTAGGAACTTCTGATGAGGAAACTCAAGCAGAAATTAAGACTGTTTATAACAATTCTGAAAAAAGCGCTTAAAAGAGTATGAGAATACTCTTTTTATGTACAATAAAATTGAGAATAAATGACATTGTACCATTGAAATATGGATAAATACGACATTCTATGTTAAACTAAAAGTACAGTAGGGAGATTTAATATGGCTAATGAAAAGAATATGACTGATGTAAGTTCAGAAAATAGACAATTATCATGCTTATTAATACAAGCACAAGATACAGATAAGTTT
>JAFRIU010000017.1 GCA_017432645.1 Bacilli bacterium | reverse complement strand
TTTTTTCTTTTACAGAAAAAAAAGGCATGATATACTTATAAGAGAATAGGGTGATGTTATGAAGAAAAAAGGTTTTACATTAGTAGAGTTATTAATTGTAATTGTTATTCTAGGAATCATCACGGGAATTAGTATTCCATTAATTCGTAACATACGAGAAAAAAATCAAAATAAAGAGTACAGCAATTATATAGAAAGTATGGAATATAGTGCAAAATTATATATGGATTCTCATAAAGAAGATCTGTTTGTAATAGACGGAGATGAAAGCTGTGCAATCATCGAATATGATGAACTAGAAAAGAAAGGCCTATTAAAAGATATTGGAATAGATAATGTTTCTTGTAAAAGTAGCAATACCTTTGTTGCAGTAGAAAAGAAAGGAAATGAATATATCTACAAAATTAGTTTGCAATGTACAAGTAACGGAGAAACAGTTTATACCAAAGAAGGAATAAATAGAGATGATTGCAAAGAAAGTAGTGAAATTCCAATTGTAACATTATCTTCACAAAATAATATAGCACCTACTCAAGTAGGAATATTAACGATAAGAGATAGTGATGATGGAATAGCAGGTTATTATTTTGGAAAATCTAATCCAAAACAAACGACTGTGGCATATACAGAAGTTGTGGGAAGACCGCATGAACTAGTAATCAATGACATCGAAATAACAGAAGCGGGAACTTATTATCTAGTAGCAAAAGATGCTGCAGGAAATCGTAGCCAAGTAATTTCAAAGAGTGTTTATCAAACGACATTAGATGCCGATGGAGGGGTGATAGAGCCAAGCAGCATTCTAACTCTACAAGGAGATTCCTTTATTCCACCAACTCCAACCAAAGAAGGATTTGTTTTTGAAGGATGGTATGAGGAAGAGTCCTATACTAATCGTGTTGATGGCACTTATAGTCCAACAGGAAATAAGACCTTGTATGCACAATGGGACATAGAAGGATATACCTATAATATTCGATACATAATGAATGGAGGAACTCTAGGAGATGGTTCTCCAACAAGTGCTAACTATAAAGAAACGGTAACACTAAATGCTCCACGAAAAACATTTACGGTAAATTTTGATCCAAATAGTCAAGGAGCAAGCATCACAAATGAAGAAAGTACAATAACAAATATTCAATTAAATCAAGCATTTAGTGGATGGCGAGGAACAAATCTTTCTCCACTTGCTCAATATGGAGTAGCAACAGAGAACTTAGTATCATGGGACGGAGAAAGCTTAATCGGACAAGAAGCAATCTATATAAAAAATCTAGGAAATGCGAATGAAGAGGTAGTTTTAACTGCCAATTGGTCTGCCTCATCAATTACTCTTCCAAAAGTAAAGAAAGTAGGATATTCTTGTTCCTATAACACAAAAGCAGATGGAAGTGGAGATAGCTATGAAAGCGAAGGAGTTTATGTTCCAAGCATAACAGATGGAAGTGAAACACTCTATGTCAGATGTACTGTCGTTGATATGTTAATGGTGCATGATGATACAGAATCCAAGACATTTGGCTACAGTATTGCAAGATCACAATTCACAAGTATCACAATAGTAGACCATCTTAATATTCCAAGTGGTGCTACTTCTTGGGATGTATCAGCCAAAAAAAATAGAAGTGTCATGGCATGGTATACAGGTTCTAGCGGAAATAGAGCACTATATATTGGACAAGTTGGTGGAGTAATTGCGAATATAGATAGCAGTAAAGCTTTTTCTGAATTTAAAAAAGTAAAAACAATAGATGTCAGTAAATTAAATGTAAGCCATGTAACATCCATGTACAGAATGTTTTATGATGCTGGATACAGTGCCACAACATTTACAATTACTGGTTTAAATAATTTTGATACTTCAAGCGTAACAACAATGGCTAGTATGTTTGGAAGTAGTGGTTATAGTGCTACTACATATTCCATAGGAAATTTATCATCATGGAATACTTCCAATGTAGAAGATATGGGATCAATGTTCAATAAAGCAGGTTATTCTGCCACAACATTTAATATAGGTAATCTGAACAATTGGGACACCTCAAAAGTATGGGATCTAGGAGGAATGTTCAACGAATCAGGATATAGTGCTACCACATGGAATGTAGGAGATTTATCAAACTGGAATACAAATAGTTCAACTAATATGGAGTATATGTTCCATAAGGCAGGACGTACCACAACATCCTGGGAAGTAGGAAATTTATCAAATTGGGATACATCGAAAGTAACTTCGATGCAATATATGTTTTCGGAAGCATGTTATAGTGATAGGACATGTGACATAGGATATATATCAAATTGGGATACTTCCAAAGTGGCCAATATGGCTTCCATATTTCTACGTACAGCATTTAACTCTACAGTTTTTAATATAGATTTATCAAACTGGAATACTTCAAAAGTAACCTCGCTACATTATGCATTTAGTGAGTCAGGATATAATTCCACAACGTGGAATGTAGGTGACCTATCATCTTGGGATGTTTCTAACGTAACAACTATGATTGGTATCTTTAGTGAAGCAGGATATAAGGCAACATCTTTTCAAATTGATGTATCAACTTGGAACACCTCGAAAGTAACAAGTTTATCAGGAGCATTTAATAAAAGTGGTTATAGCGCTACAACATGGAGTATAGGTAATTTGTCATCATGGAATACATCAAATGTAACGGATATGAGCTATATGTTTTCAGGAGCAGGTCATAGTGCTACGACATGGTCTAGTATAGGAACACTGAAAGTATATGCTAAAAATATATATTCCTTTTTCTATAGTGTTCCAAAAATAGACGCAAAAATCAATTTCTACAGTAATCCAACCAACTATAGCTCAGCTTTTCAAAGTGCCGCAACTAAATCTGGCAGCAGAATAGACTTATATTATTCACACTCGACTTCAAACATTAATAATATCTACAATACAAAAAGTAGCGGAGCATATATATACAAAAGTGGTTATTTAGATTAATAAGAAGAAAGGATAGTTGGTCCTTTCTCTTTTTTGAAATCAAAAAATGTAAAGAAGAGGTAAAAGCTTTTATTTCCATAAAATATTAAGTTATAATAAAAAAGACAGGAAGTGTAAATATGAATTTAGAAGAACTAAATGATCGTCAAAAAGAAGCAGTTTTATATAATGAAGGACCTTTATTAATCATTGCCGGTGCTGGTGCTGGAAAGACAAAAACTCTAACCATGAAAATTGCTTATCTATTAGAAGAGAAAAAGGTAAAACCCTATCATATTCTGGCAATTACTTTTACAAACAAAGCTGCCAAAGAAATGAAAGATAGAATCTATGCTCAAATTGGAACAGAAGCCAAGAAATTAACCATTTCTACTTTCCACAGCTTTGGTTTAAAACTATTAAGAGAAAACTATCAAAGATTAGGATATGAAAAAAATCTAGTCATTATGGATAGTGATGATTCTCTAACGGTTGTGAAAAAAATTATCAAAGATATGGGATATGATCCCAAAATATATAATCCAAAAGCAATTCGAAACAAAATTAGTAGTTGTAAGAATGAAATGATTTCTCCTGCTATGTATGAACGTTATGCGATAAGTGACTACGAAAAAGTTATTCAAAAAGTATATGAAAAATATGAAGATAAATTGAAAAGAAACAACTCTGTAGACTTTGATGATTTGCTTTTACTTCCGATTAAATTATTTCAAAACTACAAAGATGTTTTAGAAGACTATCAAGACCTATATCAATATATCTTAATCGATGAATATCAAGATACGAATGAAGCACAATATACTTTAACGAAATTACTAAGCGAAAAAAGTAGAAATATCACTTGTGTAGGAGATGATTCTCAAAGTATCTATAGCTTCCGTGGTGCAAATTATAAGAATATTTTAAATTTTGAAAAAGATTATAAAGATGCGAAAGTCGTTCTTTTAGAACAAAACTATCGCTCAACTGGTACCATTCTAAAAGCCGCTAATGCAGTTATAAAGAACAATAAGCAAAGGAAAGATAAGAATTTATGGACAGCAAAAGAAGAAGGAGAAAAAATCAAATATTATCGTGCCTACGATGAGAAAGATGAAACATCTTATGTTGTTGAAAAAATAAAAGAATTGATAAGTAAAGGAGAAAACTATCAAGATATTGCCGTTTTATATCGTACGAATGCCCAATCCCGTGTAATAGAAGAAGCACTACTAAAGGAGAATTTGCCTTATAAAGTAATTGGTAGTATTTATTTCTATTCTAGAAAAGAAATCAAAGATCTAATAGCCTATTTGCGATTAATACACAATTCTAAAGATAATGTATCTTTACTAAGAGTAATCAATACTCCAAAAAGAGGAATTGGCTTAAAAACAATAGAGAATTTAACAGAGATTGCTGATCAAGAAGGAATTAGTATGTATGAAGCCATTTCTTCCGGAAAAGAATTAGAATTTAAAAATCTGATCGAAAAACTAAAGGAAATCAAAGAAGAATTAACACTAACCGAGTTGATTGATAAAGTATTAGACGCTTCTGGCATGAGACAAGAACTAGAAAGCGAAAAGAGTCTAGAAGCAGAAGTAAGACTAGAAAACCTAGAAGAATTCAAGTCTATTACAAAATCTTTTGAAGAACAAGAAGGATTAGTATCACTAGAAGAATTCTTATTAGAAATTAGTTTAATTAGTGATGTAGAAGAATATCGAGAAGATCCCAATAGAATCAGTTTAATGACTGTACATTCTGTAAAAGGATTAGAGTTTAATCATGTATTTGTCATAGGCCTAGAAGAAGGAATCTTTCCTCATATGAATTCTCTAATGGAAAGTAGTGACGTAGAAGAAGAAAGAAGACTAATGTATGTTGCGATAACTCGTGCAAAAGATGATTTATATTTAGTAAATGCAAGACGTAGAACCCTATTTGGAAACGATCAAATTAACCCGGTAAGTCGCTTTTTATCCGAAATTCCACAAGATTTAATTGAAGCAACTAAGGAAGAGTCAAAAGAAAAAGAGGAGATAAAAGTAGAAACAGGAGAAATGTTTAGAGACGAAGAAGTGGATTATCAAGTAGGTGATTTTGTCTACCATGAAACTTTTGGAACAGGACGCGTAGTAGAAGTAACAAATACACTAGTAAGTGTTGCTTTTAAACATCCACATGGTGTGAAGAAACTAATGAAGAACCATAAAAAACTATCCAAAGTATAAAACTGTTTTTGTATTTTCTCCAAAAGTGATGTATAATAAATTAACTATCCAAAGTGAATAGTTTAGGAGGAAAAATGAAAAAAGATATTACTTTAGTAATTTTAGCGGCAGGTATGGGAAGCCGTTTCGGAGGATTAAAACAAATTACTCCATTAGGACCAAATGATGAGTTCTTAATTGATTATTCTGTATATGATGCCCTTCAGGCAGGGTTTACCAAAATCGTATTTTTAATCAAAGAGGAGAATTATGAAATCTTTAAAGAAACTATTGGTGCTAGAGTAGAACCACATATTCATGTAGAATATTGCTTCCAAAAAAATGATAATTTACCTGCGGGCTATACCTTACCAGAAGATAGAGTAAAGCCATTAGGAACGGCTCATGCTATTCTTTGTTGCAAAGACAAAGTTCATGAACCATTCATGATGATTAATTCTGATGATTTCTATGGAAGAGATGCATTCGAAAAAGGTGCGGAATTCTTGAAAAATATCAAAGAAGAACGCCCTTATCCTTATGGAATGATAGGATATCTTGTAAAGAATACGATTACCGAAAATGGTGCCGTAAAAAGAGGAGTTTGCCAAGTAGAAAATGGAGAATTAACGAAGCTAGTGGAAAGCTCTGTAGGAAGAACAGAGAATGGAAATATTATGGCAAAACCATTAGATGAGACTTTACCAGAATTCGAAGTAGATGAAAATGATATGGTATCAATGAATATGTTATTATTTACACCAAGTATCTTCTCATATATAGAAGAAAACTTTTCAAAATTCCTAGATAAGAATCAAGACAATTTAGAAAAATGCGAATACTTAATACCAGATATTCTATTCCAAGCAATTGAAGAAGGATATGCTACTTGCAAAGTAATTTCTACAAATGCTACCTGGTATGGAGTAACTTATAAAGAAGACTCTGATAAAGTAAAAAAAGCATTAAAAGATTTGGTAGAAAACAAAAAATACCCAAAGAATCTTTGGCAATAAAAACGAAAAAGGACATGGAGAAAATGTTCTTTTTTTAATGAAAAAAAAGTCTATATATGATATGATTACAATAGGATAGTACGTAGAAGGATGTGAAAAGCCATGATCAAAAAATTAAAGCTTTCTGCATTAAAATTTGAGAATATGAAGAAGAAAATCAGCAACCTAGCAAATTCTGTAAAGCAAAATCAGCTTTTTCAAAGAATAGCATCTTCTTCTATGGTAAATATGGATGAACTAGCTAGTCTAACAAAAAATCAAATTCAAGAACTAGAAAGATCAGGCAAATTTTTTGAAAATATTTCTAGTTTACTACAGAGATGCTTTTCCTTAACAGAATTAGTAGATTATTACAAAGATTCTAAAGAAAAATGGATAGCGATTAATTGGGTAACAGAAAACTATTGGAATGGGAAAGATAATATTCTTTTTCAAAATGCAATCATAAATGCAAGAAATCTAGATGAAGTAGATAGTATCTGCTCTAATTTTATAAGAAACAATGTATTATATGGTAATGATCCTATTGTTTTAGAAGAAATACCAAAACGTTATCAAGAAACCAATGCAGATATTTTATTCTTGAATATATCAGAACGTTTATTAAAAGATTATTATAAGAAAAATCTAACACTATTTGATATATTGGAATCTCCAGATGAATTTAAAAAAATTCCTACGATTGAAAATTTCTTAAATTCATTCGGTTATGATACAACCAAAAGAATTATCATTAAGAGAATAGGAACTCCTATTTTTATAGAATTATTAAAAAAATATCCAGATACAATAGAACATATCATATCGGTAAATCCTTATTTATTATCAGATGCATTGGTTCGTCTGGAACAAAATCCATTTAACACAGCAGATGATATAGTAACCGGAATTACATTAGAATCATTAGAAAAGGAATTGAAAAGAGCAATCAGAGAAGATATCGTTTCTCATACATACAATCAAGTATATTATTCAATAAATGGAAATTATGATTGGGATTTTAAAAGATGGAATTTTGCTCCTGAGTGGATGAGAAACCTATTTACGATTGTACCTAGAATAAGTGGGATAGATGAATTAATGGAGTATAATGATTCCACTATTGTATTGGACAAAGCTCAGGAACAAGCTATAGAAATGGTTGGTATTCAAAATATAAAAAGGCTGCAACAAGAAACAAATCTTTTCTCATTTATTAAACTAAATGACTTTTTAAGTAAAATACCAGATATTACCTTTACAAATAAAGATCTAACTTATGAAGAGGTTTGCTACCAATTATTGCACGATTCAAACAGAAGATATTTAAACTATTTTGATTGGTCTTTTAATAGATTTTATGAACAATATCCAGAAATATTTTTGGAAGAATCCGCACCACCAGAATTGAAAAAGCTTTTCTATGAAACTACTCTTTTCTTTCAAGGATTATACAATCATAAAGAATATATACCTTATCTAAAAGGAAAAGATTTTATCAATGCATTTAACCAATATGAATTAAAAATTGAGCCTATTCAAACGGAAGAAAAACACTATACTTGGTTAGATATCATAAAAAGAATAGGAAGAGATAGCTTTTTAGAATTATCCTGTGAATATGGAGAAGGATTGATTCGAGCAGATATTCATATTAGTGAAGATGATTTTGCAGATATAGAAAAAATCAAACAAGAAATTAACGACTGCTTATATCAAAAAATTACAACAGGAATGTGGACGAAGTATAGATTCCTAAAAGAAAATAAAAAGTTTTCAGAAGCACATCCGGATTTATTTATTAACTTAGAAGAGTTAGAAATGAAACCAGAAATAAAAGAACGCATTGAAAACCTCTTTTACAAAGGAAAACTATTCCCTGAAATCATTCAAAAATATCCGGAGCTTATTCCTTTTTTAAAAGAAAAAAATTTAAAATTAGCTTTTCATGAAAAATATGCAGCAGAATCTTATTTAAAAGACTATGATAAAGAAAGAAGTCTTTATCAATTAGAAAATGAAGTATTTTTAAAACTATGTGAAAAATATGGAAGATATATAGAGAATATTACCATCTTTCAAGAATATAGAAATGTAGGCTTTGAAGAATTATGTAAGAAAGTAGAAGCAAAAATAAAAGAAGGCTGCTACAACGGAGAAATAGATTACCAAGAAACAGATGCGCCATTTTTCTTAAAAGAAGAATGCAAAGATTTATTCTTGGAAGAAGATGCTCCACATAGGCTAAAGAATTATTTCTATTGTAAAGAAAACATTCCATTGAGTTTTGAAATACTACAAGAACATCCTGAATGGCTTACTCACCTAGAAGGAAAATCAGTAAAAGCAGCAATGCTAAGAAAAGAGGAACATAGAAATAGGTTAAAAGAATTCTTTGAAATTTTTGGAGAGAAAGCCTTGTCTATAGGAATTCAGAAGCAAGAAACGATAAGCAAAATGATAGAGAAAAATCAATTATCTCTAATGGAAAAATGGTATCTAGCAACTGGAAAAAGATTCATACCAGACTTTGTAGTAATGGAAAACTTTCCAATAGAAGAAGTAGATAGATATTTGGAAACAGGATGGCTTTGGAATAGATTAATGAAAATAGAAGACTTTTCTAAACCAGATAAAGCAAGAGAAGCTATGTTAAAGATGGCATATGCTCTAGGAATGTTCGAAAGTAGTGCCTCTAAAAAGGAAAAAGAAGATGCAATCTGGAAACCATTAAAGAAAATATTTATGGATCCACCTAAAAAAATAGATGCATCTTATGCTCCTATCATGGAAGAACTAAGTAAATTTGGAAAAGTAGATTTTAACACAAATCAAATTCCAGAAGTTGAAGTAGAACAAATTATAAAAATAGTTACGATTTTTAACTTATATGAAAAATTAAAAGAAGCCATGGAAAAAGAAGGCCTAAAAAAAGTATCAGAAGAAGGACTTTTGGAGCAAATATATCAGAAAAACAAAGATGGATCTTACTCTCTAAGAATCAATGCCCAGAGTTACCCACTTTCTTGTAAATGGATGAGAAAAATATTAGAACAAAAAGAAGAACTTCCTATCTTGACTCCTAAAAAAGCAGGAGAATACTTTACAGATTTTGATATAAAGTATCAATCGGGTTTTAGAGAGTTTTTCTTAAGAAATTATGAATCCATCTTAATGGATAAAAGATATCTAGTAAATATTTCCAAAATTCAATGTGAATTTGCCAAAATAGAATGTGCCTATAAAAGTAACAATAAAAAGCAATTATTAAGCATCGACTTTGCTTGCAGACAGGTAGAAAAAAATAGATTTAAGAATATAAATGCAGGAAATGAACAAGCAGCTAGCGAAGTGGCAAAAGTAGAAACAAACAACTATCTATCAGAAGGAAAGAGATGTTATAGCCAGTTAGATTGGGATGAGTTACAAGAAATATATAATGAGGGAAAACAAAGAGTTACTAGCAGTATCCCAAGAGTAGAAAGTAAAAAGGGAGAGTATTCTTATGAGATACTACGATTAGATGACTGCCTAGCTCTAACAATTGGAGATAGAAGTGACTGTTGTCAAGGTCTACACATGACAGGAGAAAGTTGCATGAGACATAGTATGACCAGTAAACATGGACGTATTTTTGTAGTCCGTGATGAATTAGGCACCATTGTTGCACAAAGTTGGGTATGGAGAAATATGGATGTATTATGTTTTGACAATATCGAAGTACCAGATAAACAGATGTACCTTCATGGAATTAAAAAAGGAGAAGAAGACCATGAAATTCGCAACCAATTCACAGATGAAGTGTTAGCAGTTTATCAGCAAGCAGCTAAAGAAATTCTAGAAGAAGATGCTAGAATGTACCAAGAACTACTAGAAAAAGGACAAATAACAGAAGAGCAATATGAAAAATCTCGTCTTCGAAAAATAACGACAGGAGAAGGCTTTAGTAATATTCTTGGATCATTAAAAACTCTTCCTCAAGATGCAGAAAGGACAAGACCGATTCCTGAAGGAAGAAGTCCATATTCAGATGCCTGTATTGTTCAATACATTCTGGCAGAGAATTCTTCAAAAAGAGACTCAGAAATAAAAAGATCGAAAGAAGATACCCTAACGGTATTTTATGATTCTTATAAAGAACAGGATGATAAAAGTTTTAATGAAACCATGCTAGAAACATTAATTAATTTAGAACTGATTACCAAAAGATATTCTAGCCTTTCTAGTGCTTTTACTGACGATTATGATTCGCATCATATTGTCACTTCTATAGCTGAAAATTATGAACTAGATCCAGCAAAAACAAGAATTATTCTTCATCCAAATTTCGCAATTGTCTATGAAAAAGAAGAGGATAAAGTAGTAATAGGTGATTTACTATTTAATACTCAAATAAAGAATGGTAATGAGGCAAAAAATATAGAAGACATTGTATTGATGCAAATGTCACTTGCATTAGATCAAATCATAGAATCAAAAGAAGTAGATTTACATCTTCTAAATGAAGAGCAGAAAAAAATGTATCAAAAAGCACGAAAAGAGCAAGAAGAATTAGAAATAGAAAGGGGAATCCATCATGCAAGATAATATAGAAAAAATGATTGCAAACATGGTTGAGATAAAAAAAGAATCATTAATTGGACATACC
The DNA here is from genome assembly GCA_017432645.1 of Bacilli bacterium. Classification (GTDB taxonomy): domain Bacteria; phylum Bacillota_I; class Bacilli_A; order RF39; family UBA660; genus UBA3789. Next base: position 41,209 of record JAFRIU010000017.1, on the reverse strand, counting down.
AGAGAAGTGTTTAAAGCCATCAAAAAAGCCATACGGTTAAATGAAGATTTACTATTAAAAACTAGTAAATTAGATGAAAAAAGGAAAAACGGGAAAGCAATTGATTTTCAAATCATAGAAAATATTTTTGATAATTTAAGTAAACAAAAACTTGCTTATGGAGATGTCATAACATCAGAAAAAATGGATTCCGAAAATATGATTTATGGAAAAGAAGTCATGGATATTGGAAATGTTGCAATAATTCATAATGGAGATAGTTATGTACTATTAGAAATGATCCTAAGAAATATCATGGCAGGAAATGGAATGCTATTTATTAATGATGGATATATGTTAGGAACCAATCAACTAGTTCTACAAATTTGCCAAGAAGTATTAGAAAAATTCTCTGTTTCTAAAAATATGATGCAAATGTTGATTACCAATCAATATGATATTCTTTTCTCTCGTTGTGCTAATATTAGTCTAGTTGTTGCAATCGGAGATAGAGTCTTCCAAAATCATATCTTGCAAAAATCTCCAGTTAAAACTATTACCAGTGGTTACGAAAACTTTGATTTATATGTAGAAGATGATTCCAATCTAGACTTCATCAAGAAGATAATAGATAGCACTCCTAACATTCAAGTATATGTAAAAGAAGGAATCGAACTAGATGGAGAAAATGTTATGACGGTTATGGACATGGATGAGGCAATTGCTGAAATCCAATATAATGGTTCTTCCTATAGTGCTGCGATTTTTACTTCCTCTAGTGAGAACGCTTCTAAGTTCTTAAAAGAAGTAAAATATCCACAAGTAGTAGTAAATACAAGTCCAACAGTAGAAAGAATACTAGATATCAGACAACAGGATCTAATGATCAAAAAAACAATCATTTATCCTATTCCATTTAAAAAGTAAAGATGATGTACAATCATCTTTTCCTTTTGAATGGTAAATGATATACTAATATTAGAAATAGGTGATAATATGCAAGAAAGAATGAAAGAATTAATTGAGATTATCAATGAAGCAGATTATAACTATCATACACTAGATAATCCAACAATCACAGACCAAGAATATGATAAATACTTAAGAGAATTAATTGAAATAGAAGAAGCTCATCCAGAATGGATTAGAGAAGACTCACCAACTCAACATGCAGGAGGAAAGATCATTGATGGTTTTCAAAAAGTTACGCATAAAATTCCGATGATGTCATTAAGTGATGTGTTCTCTGAAGCAGAAGTCATCGCTTTTGATGAAAGAATAAAAAAAGAAGGAATTCATCCACAATATATGTGTGAATTAAAAATCGATGGATTGTCTGTTTCTTTATTGTATGAAAAAGGACAATTAGTAAGAGCTGCGACTCGTGGAGATGGAACAACAGGAGAAGATATCACCCATAATGCCAAAACAATTAAAGTCATTCCTTTAAAACTAAAAGAAGAAGTAGATATAGAAGTTCGTGGAGAAATCTTCATGAATAAAAAAACACTAGAGGAACTAAACGAAAAACGAAAGAAAAAAGGAGAGCCACTTCTTCAAAACTGTAGAAATGCTGCTGCGGGATCCATTCGTCAGCTAGACTCTAAAATTGCGGCAGAAAGAAAGCTAGATAATTTTATTTATCACTTACCCAATCCATTAGATTATGGACTGGAAACACATGCTGAAGCAATTGACTACATGCAAAAACTAGGCTTTAAAATTAATCCTAATAATAAGTTAGTAAACTCCATTGAAGAAGTATTAGAGTTCATCGAAGAAAAAGGAAGAATTCGCGATAGTCTACCCTATGATATTGATGGAGTAGTCATTAAAGTAAACAGTATTCGGGAACAACAACGATTAGGATATACAGCAAAGTATCCAAAATGGGCAACTGCTTATAAGTTCCCTGCCAAAGAAGTACTAACGAAATTAAAAGATATTATCTTCACTGTCGGTAGAACAGGACAAATTACTCCCAATGCCGTATTAGAGCCTGTAATTGTAGCTGGTAGTACCATTTCACGAGCAACTCTTCATAATGAAGATTATGTTAAAGAAAAAGATTTGAAAATAGGTGATATTGTTTCTATCAGAAAAGCAGGAGATGTCATTCCAGAAGTAGTAGAAAGAAAGCTAGAAAGAAGGACAGGAAAAGAACAAGATTTTGTAATGATTACGGAATGCCCAATGTGTCACTCAAAATTAATAAAAAAAGAAGGACAAGTAGACTATTTTTGTCCAAATGAAAAGTGTCCTGCTAGACATATTGAAGGATTAATTCATTTTGCCTCACGTGATGCTATGAATATAGATGGATTAGGCGAAAGAATCATGGAAGATTTTTATAATTTTGGATTTATTGGAAATATTGCAGATATTTACTCACTAAAGAATCATACAGAGGATCTAGTTCGATTAGAAGGATATGGAGATAAGTCTATTTCTAACCTTTTAGAAGCCATTGAAAATAGTAAGGAAAATTCTGTAGAGAGACTGATTTTTGCCCTAGGAATTCCTCATGTAGGAGCAAAGACAGCTAAGATTTTAGCCGGTCATTTTAAAACGATGGAAAACTTAGAGAATTCTTCTCTAGAAGAATTAACCAATATTCCAGATGTTGGAGATATTATTGCGAAAAGTATCCAAAGCTTTTTTGAAAAGGACCATAATAAAGCCATGGTAGAAGAATTAAAAGATTTAGGTATCAATATGACTTATCTTGGAAAAGAAGCTACAGAAAGCAAGTCTTTTACAGGAAAAACATTTGTTTTAACAGGATCTCTTCAAATATTTACAAGGGATGAGGCAAAAGAAAAGATTGAATCCTTAGGTGGAAAAACAACAGATTCTGTATCCAAAAAAACATCTGTAGTGATTGTTGGAGAAAATCCAGGTAGTAAGTATGACAAGGCAAAAGAGCTAGGAATAGAAATCTGGACAGAGGAAGAATTTAAGGAAAAATTATCAGAATAAAGAGGAATGAATATGAAGAAAAGAACAAAAATTTTAATCATAATTATTGTCATCATTTTGCTCATCTTATTACTAAGTGCCATTATCTTTTTATCTATGAATGCAAGAGATTCCAAAGAAAAAGATACAAAACCAGAATATAAGGAAGCAATGACAATCACTTGTATCAAAGAAGTGGGCCATGATGAGGTAAAACAAACAGAAACAGTATATATGGAAAATGGTATTCTAATCACAAGAAGAACTTCTGCTGTGTGGACAAAAGCAGAGCCAAAAGAAAGGACATGTGAGTATTACACTGATCAGACCAATGGTCTAAATACCAAAAAAGGAGTAAATGCTAGTGTAACTTGTGATGAGCAAACCGGAAATGCATCCGCTGTTTATATGATTTCAGAAATCGATAGAGAAGACATGAAATTAAAACAGTTTGATTATATGAATGAAAAAGGCATCTTTGACTATAAAGGATGGACAGATTATATGGAAACAAGTGGATATACTTGTGAAGAAGAATAACTTTACAAGATAAAAAAAGAGTGTTAAGATAATCCCGCGTGAAGGAGGAAGAAACATGTCAGATGAAACGAATGAACAAGAAGAATTCTTCCAAGAAGAAGATACGATGAGCATGAGTAGTAAAGAATCAGAAATTTTACAGTCATATGAACTTAGCCAAGAAAAAGAAGATGAAGAAGGATTAGATGATTACGAAGACTTTGTAGACGAAGGATTATTAGAAAGAAATAGAAGAAGGCAAAGAATTCGAAATATTATTTTTGCTATTATTTTAATTATAATTATTTTGATTGCAATTGATGTAATTGCAGTTGCGTATTATAACAAAGGACCATTTTTTGCCATTCCTGGAGTTCAATATAAAGATGGAGGAACAAGAGAGTATTATGGTCTTGGTTATAAAGTGATTTCTTATCATCAAGTACAAGGCCGCAGAGATAAAGAATTAGGCTTTTGGAATTTAGAATATAATACTAGTGCCATAACCATAAAAGATATTGACTTGGCTATCGGAATGGTAGATAAGGAAGAATTCTATCAAAAATATCATAAAAAGTTTGTAAGAATCATTTCTACGTTACACGGAGTAAATATGAATAGTCATCAAATTACATTAGGTTATATAGATGAAGATGGAAAGTATTCTTTAGATATCATTTGCAATATGGTAGAAGATCAAAACGATTTAGATATATTTGAAGTAGAAAAACCAATCACAATTATTGGTACAATCAAAGAAAGACGCAATCAAACTATTTATGTTAGTAACTGCTTTGCAGAGCAGTAAAAAAGAGAATAGAAAAAAGTATGGGATAAATACTTTTTTTCTTTTGTTTATAATGATATAATAAAAAAGTTAAAAGGAGGAGTTTTTTCATGAAAGAAAAACTATCGAGAGAAGAAGTTCTACATGTTGCAAATCTTGCTAGAATCAAGCTAACAGAAGGAGAAATAGAAAAGTACCAAGTAGAGTTAAAAAAACTATTAACGGACGTAGAAAAAATAAATGAAGTAGAAGGGTATGATGAAGATATCCTTATTGCTTGCTGGGATGAATTTGCAAGATTAAGAAAAGATGAAGTAGGAAATATGTTAGATCCAAAACAAGTAGTTGAAAATGCCCCTCATCATGCAGGTAACTACATTGAAGTACCAGTAGTTATTGGAGAAAGTGAAGGTGCCTAATGAAGTATTTGAATAAAGGAATAGAAGAAATTCACGAATTATTAAAATCAAAAATAATAAAACCAATTGATTTGGTAGAAGAAGCCTTTGAAAACATTGAAAAGAATCAAGAATTAAATGCTTATATTACCTTGAATAAAGAAGAAGCGCTAAAAACTGCAAAAGAATTAGAAGACAAAGAAGTAGATAATCTTTTATTTGGACTACCAATCGCTTTAAAAGATAATATCGTAACAAAAGATTTAAAAACAACTTGTGCATCTCACATATTAGAGAATTTTATTCCTCTTTATGATGCAACTGTTGTGGAAAAAATAAAAGCCAAGAATATGATCATTATTGGTAAAACTAACATGGACGAGTTTGCGATGGGATCTAGCTCTAGAACAAGTTATTTTGGAGCACCAAAGAATCCATGGGACAAGAATAAAATCTGTGGAGGATCTTCTGGAGGATCTGCTGCAACGATAGCTGCTAGAGATGTATTATTTGCCCTAGGTTCTGATACAGGTGGATCCATTCGTCAACCGGCTTCTTATACAGGAATCGTAGGAATGAAGCCAACTTATGGAAGAATTTCTAGATATGGACTAGTTGCTTTTGCCTCTAGCTTAGACCAAATGGGACCAATGACCAAAAATGTATATGAAAACGCAGTACTATTAAATGCCCTTGTAGGAAAAGACGAAAAAGATTTAACTTCTGCAAATAAAGAAGAGGAAGATTTTACTAGATGGATTGGACAAGACATTAAAGGTATGAAAATAGCTATTCCTAATTTCTTAATGGGTGATGTTGTGTCTAGTGAAGTAAAAGGGAAAATAGAAGAAGTGATTTCTTTACTAAAAGAAAAAGGTGCAACTGTTGACTACATCGATATCAAATACTTGGAAAATGCTATGACTCTTTACCAAATTATTGCGATGGGGGAAGCATCTTCTAATCTAGCTAGATTTGATGGAATTCGCTATGGCTTCCAAGCAGAAAATGTAGAAAACATTGAAGATGTTTATCTAGAAACAAGAGGACAAGGTTTTGGAGACGAAGTAAAAAGAAGAATCATGGTAGGATCTTATCTTTTAAGTGGAGAAAATGCGAAAGTATATTACCATAAAGCATTATCCATTAGGGATGATATGAAAAAAGAATTCCAAAAAGCTTTTCAAAATTATGATTTGATCATTGGACCTACTAGTGTCACAACAGCGTATGATCTATCTGATCCAATGGATGATCCTAGAAAATCCTTTATGGATGATGTTTTGGTAATTCCTGTAAATATGGCGGGACTTCCAGGGATGAATATTCCGGTAGGATTTGACAAAAATCACATGCCAATTGGTATGCAAATCATTGGAAATTATTTTGAAGAAGCTAAAATGTACCAACTAGGTAGCTTTATTGAAAAAGAATTAAATCTAGATCTTACTCCAGGAGGTGAGAAATAATGTCAAATTATATATCAACAGTTGGAGTAGAAGTACACGTAGAATTAAAAACCAAAACTAAGATTTTCTCAAATTCTGAAAATGGTTATGGACAGATGGCAAATTCACTAACTAACGTAGTAGACCTAGCTTATCCAGGTACTTTGCCAACATTAAATGAAGAGGTTATCAATTTAGCTATCCGTGCCGCTACCATTCTAAACTGTAATATTCAAAGAAAAATGCATTTTGATAGAAAAAATTATTTCTACCCAGATATTTCTAAAAACTATCAGATTACACAAAATGATACACCAATCGGATATGACGGCTATGTAGAAATAGAAACATCTTCTGGTGAAAAAGAGAAAATCTACATTGAAGAAATGCATATAGAAGAAGATACTTGTAAAAGTGCACATAGAGGAAATAGGACATTACTTGACTTTAATAGAGCAGGAGTTCCACTAATTGAAATTGTCACAAAACCATGTATGAAAAGTGGAGAGGAAGTAAAATTATATCTAGAAAAACTAAGAGAATTATTATCTTTTGGAAACATTAGTGACTGTAAAATCGAAGAAGGTTCTATGAGAGCGGATGTTAATGTCTCTCTTCGTAAAGAGGAATCAGATCCTCTTGGAATCAAAGCCGAAATTAAAAATATTGGTTCTATCTCCAATGCAAAATTAGGAGTAGAAAAAGAAATAGAGCGTCAAACAAAACTATATGATAATGGAGAAACTTTCTTACCTCAGACTAGACGTTTTGATGACAAGTTAGGCGATACAGTACTAATGCGTGTAAAGGAAACGGGAAATGATTATCGTTATTTCCCAGAACCAGATATTCCTTATGTCATTATCACAGAGGAAATGATAGAAAAAGCAAAAAAAGAAATTCCTATGCTTCCGGATGAAAGAAGAGAAAAATACAAAGAATTAGGAGTATCTGACATTAATACTACAAAACTAGTAGCAAATCGATCATTGAGTGATTATTTCAATACACTATTAGAAGAAAAGACAAACTTCAAAACAGCAAGTAACCTTCTTTTAGGAGATATTGCCGCTTATTTAAATAAAAAAGAAAAGGAAATAACAGAAACCACTTTAACAAAAGAAAGATTCCTAGAACTAATTAAGTTAATGGATAATAATACACTAACTAGTAAGAACTTAAAAGATATCTTGAACGAAGTATTAGAAAGCACAGAGAAGATAGAAGAGATTATGAAAGAAAAAGGAATCGAAAATATCACGAATGATGATGAGATAAAATCAATTATTCAAAAAATCATAGAAGAAAATAAAGAAAGCGTAAACGACTATAAAAATGGTCATGATAGAGCCATTAAATATCTTATGGGACAAGTCATGAAAGAAACAAAAGGAAAAGCCAATCCAAAATTAGCTATGGATATTTTAACAAGCTGCTTACAAGAATTGTAAGTTGAAAATAACATATACTTAGTGTATAATGAATTAGGATGTGAAAATATGAAATTTTTTAGGAAACATAAAACAGTAATTTGGTTAGCTATCATTCTTATTTTGCTCGTTTTAGGAGCTATGATAGCCAAAGAATTCTTTTTTTCTAGTGATACAGAAGCAATTTATGGAACAAGACTTTCTAAAATAAAAGAGGTTCCTATCACTGCAGAAGTAAAGAAAAAAATAAAGAACGCGTTTAAAGAAGAAACTGCTTCCTTTGCTATCCGCCTACAAGGAAGAATTATCAATATCAGTATGACGGTAAAAGAAGGAACCACTTTAGAGGCCGCTAAGGAATTAGGAAATAAAACACTAGAGTATTTTTCTGACAAGGAAAAAGCTTACTATGATATTCAGATTATCATCGAAAGCAAATCAGAAAGTAAACAGTTTCCAATTATAGGTTATAAACATCATAATAAAGAAAGCATCAGTTGGACTTACGATAGGGCGGAGAGTTAATATGAAAAAGAAACTTATTTTTATTATTCCAATCATCATTGCCGCTGTTGTTTTTTTCTTCGTTTATAAATATTACAATAAGGAAGATCAGACAACCACTTTAACAGTTTCTGAAAAACGTTGGGTAGAAAATCATAAAGATCAATCATATGATTTTGAAGTAGTCAATGACTATCCTCTTTATGGAGTAAATGGAGAAGGAGTAATCTTTCACTTTATTAAAGATTTTGAAGAGAAAATAGGAATTGATTTCAATAAGATTCCATATTTAAAAACTTCTACGCCTAAAACAGATGAGTATCGTATTAGTATTTTGGGAAACTCCGAAAAATTGACGAAGAAAGATTTACTACTATTTTATGATAATTATGTTGCGGTGGGAAAAACCTATCAAAGAATCAATCATATCAGTGATATGAAAAACATCGTTTTCGGTACATTAGAAAGTGATAAAGATGAAGTTAGTTTCTACCTAAAGAGTGGAATAAATCTTTCTTATAAATACTATGACAATATAACTAATTTGTATGCTGCACTAGATCGTGGAGAAGTCAATATGATTGTTGTTCCAAATATTATGTATTTAGATTATACAATTGAAAAAAATAAATACTTTATCAACTACTATTTTACAGAAATGAGAAAACAAATTGTTTTGACATTAAGTGATAAAAACAAAAAGTTAAATACCATTATAACCAAGTATTATAATAAATGGAGACAACTAAATTACGTTGAAGAGTACAATGAAGCATATTTAAATTATTACCTAGAAAAGAATAAATTAGATGGAAAAACGAAGGCTTCACTAATTTCTAAAAACTATACCTATGGTTACGTAGAAAATGCTCCTTATGAAGTAACAAATCATGGAAAAGTAGCCGGTATTGCAGGAGAATATGTTAATCGAATTTCCAGATTAGCAGATATTAATTTTAAATACAAAAAGTATGATAGTAAACAAGCCCTTGAAAAAGCAATTGAAAAGGGAGAAGTAGATTTATACTTCGACTATTATAATTACAATAATAGTCAATACTTAGCAACGGTTTCTACCTTTATTGAAGACTACGTTATTTTAGGAAGACAAGAAGATAATTTTATTGTCAATTCCTTTGAAAGTCTAAAAGGAAAGAATATTGCTATGTTAAAGGGTGATGCTCTACATAGTTATTTTTCAAATAATTCTAGAGCAAACATCACAGAGTATAAAAACATTCATTCCTTAGTAAAAAAATCAAAAGGAAAAATCATTGTAGTAGATAAAGAAGTTTATACATACTACCAAAATAGTGAATTCAAGAACTTAAAACTTTTATATCAAGATACCATGATGAATGATTATAAATTTATGGTAAAGAATACAAATGAAGCATTCTATGACTTATTCAATTATATTATCAATACTAATTCATACTACAATTATAGAAATTCTGGTATTGAAAGCTTAAAAGCTTCTATTTTAGAAGATTCTACATTAGAAGAAGTCTATGGAATTGTTTTAGCTATGGTATTTACACCACTTGTTTTATTTGGATTATTCTATTTAATCTTTAAATATAAAAAGAAAATCAAAAAGATTAAGATACAAGATCGCCATAAATATACCGATATGTTAACTTCATTAAAGAACAGAAATTATCTAAATGCTAAGATGAAAGAATGGGAAGATTGTACAGTATTCCCACAGGCAATTGTCATTGTAGATTTAAACAATGTAAAATATGTAAATGATAATTATGGACACGAAGAAGGAGATCAATTAATCATCAAAGCAGCAGGAATTCTTGTCAATACACAATTAGAAAACAGTGAAATTATAAGAACCGATGGAAATGAATTCTTAATTTATCTAATTGGATATAGTGATAGACAAGTAGATACCTATGTAAAGAAGATATCAAAAGAGATGAAAAATCTTCCACATGAATTTGGAGGAGCAGTCGGCTATAGTATGATTACAGATGAAATCAAAACATTAGATGATGCTATCAATGAAGCAACTTTGGAAATGATTTCAGACAAAGAAGAATATAAAGTGTAGGAGAAAAAATGAAAAAAGCAAGAGACGTTGTGGATAAAATATTCAAGATATTGTTAAAACCAGAGATGAGAATATTACCAGCACATCTTGCTTTTTATTTGTTCATGACTATTATTCCTTTAGTGGCACTTATTACAACATTAGCAGCGGCCTTATCAATATCAACAGAAGCAATGAAGTCAGCCATTTTAGCTCATGTGCCACTAGAAGTTGTTAACATTTTAAATAGTATAACCCAAGGACAGGGAATTAATTTTAATATGATTGTGTTTTATTTCTCAGCTATTTTGTTAGCTTCAAATGGGGCACATTCTATGATTAATGCTTCGAATGAAATTTATAAAGTAACTCCAAACGGAATTCTAAGTAGAAGAATTAAAGCTATCTTTATGACATTCATCCTTTTAGGATTGTTTATTTTACTTTTAATTGTATCTGTTTTTGGAACGACTTTATTTAACATTCTAAAAGAAGTAAGTGGGGAGGGACTAATTTCAAGTACGATTCAACACTTAATGATATTCTTGAAATACCCATTTATCATTCTCATGCTTTTTTTGAATATCAAAATTATGTATGTGATTTCGCCAGATCAAGAAATTCCATCTAATACCACGAATAAAGGTTCTGTTTTTACAACAATCGGTTGGATTCTTACAACAGAAATATATGCCTTTTATGTAGAGCATTTTGCGTCCTATAATGTTTTCTACGGTAGTATTTCCAATATTCTAATTATGATGATTTGGCTTTATTTCTTATCTTATATTTATGTATTTGGTATGATTATTAATGCGAATGACTATCGAACAAAAGAAGAAAGAGAAAAAGAAATATCTTGGTAAAACACCAAGATGTTTTTTGTAATAGGTAGAAAATAGTTGAACAAAGTGAATTGAAAAATAAGAGATAGAATGATATAATAAACAATGAGGTATTGTGTATGAAAATAGTAAAGAATTTTTTCTATAAATTGAAAATGAATATTTCGAGAAAAATTAAAAAAGCAAAAAAAGAGCATTTGATTCAAGAATATATAAAAGAGAATCAACTTTTTTTGGTGTTTATAGCAGTATCTGTATTAGATGCAACTTTATTACGCTTTCTTTGTATGCATTCTGTTGAAAACTATTTATCTTGGAAAGCTCTTTTAGCTGACACGTTTGTTGCTACCTTAATTGCCTCTTTTGGATATCTTTTAAAACCAAAGAACCGTTTTGCATACTATATGGGATTTTGTATCTTTTTAACAGCTATTTGTATTATTAACTCTGTCTATTATACATTCTATACATCTTTTGCATCCATTTCTATGTTATCTCTTACGCAGTACATTGGAGATGTTGGAGATGCGGTAGTAGAAAATGTTCTACAACCTAAAGATGTAATTTATTTAATCGCACCAATCACATTATTCTTTGTTTATGCAAAAAGTGTAAAAAAGAATTATTCGAAAAAGATAGAATTAAAGTCAGATAGAAAGAGAATGGCTTTTCGTTCTCTAGTAGTTTCTGCTTTATTGTTTACGATATTTATTACTTCTTTATCTTCACTAGACATTTCGAGATTTTTAAAACAATGGAATAAAGAGTATATTGTAATGCGTTTTGGTATTTACATTTACCAAGCAAATGATGTTTTTGTTTCCCTACAACCAAGAATCAATTCTATGTTTGGATATGATAAAGCCAAAAAAGGTTTTAATGATTATTTTGCAGAATTACCACAGACACAAGAAACCAATGAATATACCAATATTTTTGAAGGAAAAAACGTAATTGTAATTCATGCTGAAAGTATGATGACCAATACCATTGGTTTGACTTTTAATGGAAAAGAAGTAGTTCCAAACCTAAATCGCTTATCAAAAGAAGGAATGTTCTTCTCTAATTTCTATTCCCAAGTAAGTGTAGGAACTAGTAGCGACTCGGAATTAACATTTAATACTTCTTTGATGCCTACGAAAAGTGGTACGGCATTTGTATCTTATTCAGACAAGACCTATATTGGAATTCCATCTCTATTAAAAGAAAAAGGATACTACACCTTTAGTATGCATGCTAATAATGCTGATTTCTGGAATAGAAGAGCTATGCATAAAAACTTAGGATATGATAGATTTTATAGTAAAAAAGATTATGAAGTAACAAAAGAAAATACCATTGGATTAGGATTATCAGACAAAGAATTCTTTAACCAATCCATTGAAAAAATGAAAGAGATTAATGAAAATCATGAGAAATGGTATGGCTTATTAATCATGCTTTCCAATCATACTCCTTTTTCTGAAGTAGAAAAATATGGAGAGTTTCCTGTCGATATTAAGGAAATGGTAACAAATGAAGAAGGTCAAGAAGAAGAGATTACTTACCCATATATGGAGGGAACGAAATTAGGCAACTATTTCAAATCTGTACATTATGCCGATGAAGCCTTAGGAGAATTTATACAAGGCTTAGATGAAGCAGGCTTACTAGAAAATACCGTTCTTGTTTTATATGGAGATCATGATGCTAGATTACCAAGAAAAGAGTACAACTTACTATACAACTATGATAAAGAAACGAATGATGTTCTAGACAAAGAAGATCCAAATTACAAAGAATATGATTCCTATCAATATGAATTAGGAAGAAAAGTTCCTTTTATCATTTGGACGAAAGATATGAATGGCACAAAATTAAATTTTGAAAATAATAACGTTATGGGAATGTATGATGTTGTGCCAACATTAGGAAATATGCTAGGATTCTATAATCCTTATGCTTTAGGACATGATATTTATAACATCAAAGAAAATAATATCGTTGTTTTCCCTAATGGAAACTGGATCAACAATAAATTATATTATAATAGTCAAAAAGTGGCATATTTGCCACTAACAGAAGAAGAAATTACAGAAGATGAGATTAATGCAAATACAGAATATACGAACCATCTACTAGATGTTTCAAATGATATGATTGTATTTGATTTGTTAAACAAAGAAAAGAATACAGAAAAGGAGGAGTCTTAAGATGAAATTAAAAAAGAAGTTTAAGATGATTCTATTTTTCCTTCTATTAATTGTTTTAGGATTAGTAGGATATCTATTCTATCAAAAATATAAACCAGCTCCTGAAGCAGAAGAAGTAAAGGTCATTCATCAAATGGAAAAATATGGCTATTCTCTAAAAGAAAATAAAACAAAAGAATACAAGAAAATGTACAAAGAATTAGAGACTATTTTGAACGAAAAAGAAGTAGATGAGGAAGCATATGTTAAAAAAATAGCAGAAATGTTTATCTATGATTTTTATTCATTAAATGATAAAACAGCAAAGACGGATATCGGAGGAGTAGATTTCATTTATAGTGGAATACTAGAAAACGTTTTACAAAATGCTCAAAATACTTATTATAAATACATTGAAAACAATATCTATGAAAACAGAAAGCAATCTCTACCTGTTGTTTCTGATATTGAAATTACCAGTGTAAAGCAAGAAGCATTTGCTTATGCAGATAAGAATGATGAAAAAGCTTATATTGTAGATGCAACATGGTCTTATACAGATAGTCAGTTTTCAGAATATCAAAGAAAGGCAACTCTTGTTTTTATACATGAAGATCAAAAATTAAGTTTAGTAGAATTACAATAATAATAGTGAAATAGGGGAAGATATGACAATAACAGTAAAAGGATTAAATATTCATTACGTTCAATATGGAGAGGGAAAAGACATCATTCTTCTTCATGGCTGGGGTCAAAATATAGAAATGATGAAGCCATTAGGAGATGCCTTTTCCAATCGCTTTCGAATTACAATCCTAGATTTACCAGGTTTTGGAGAAAGCGAAGAACCAAAAGAAGCATGGAATATAGAAGAATATTCTGCAATGTTAGAAGAATTTGTTCAGCAATTAAAAATTAAAAAACCAATTGTAATGGGACACTCTTTTGGAGGAAGAATAGCGATACTATATTCCTCTAAAAATCCAATCGAAAAACTAGTATTATTTGGTAGTCCATGTATTCGGTTTCAAGAAGAATTGCCATTCCATGTAAAAGTACTAAAAAGAATAAAAACCTTACCAGGAATGGATAAAATAGGGGAATATATGAAACAATTTATTGGGTCTAGAGACTATAAAAATGCAACACCTATTATGCGACAAACTCTTGTGAACGTAGTAAATGAAGATTTATCAAAATATGCCAGAGAAATCGAGGAACCCACTTTACTGATATGGGGAGAGCAAGATACAGAAGCCCCTGTAAGAGAAGCAAAAGAATTAGAAAAGATTATGATAGATGCAGCCTTGATTATATTACCAGGTACTCATTATGCTTACCTAGAAAACCTAGGAAGAGTGATTTCTATATTAGATCAATTTATTTAGGAGAGAAATATGATATTACTAGTATTATTAATGATAGCTTTTATATATGCAAATTGTTATAAAACGAAAAGATCTTTGCATATGTTACAACAAAACTTATACGATGAAAATCATCGCTATATTAAGTGGATTTTTCGTAATAAAGAACTATTCATAGGTTTAGAACTATTCTTAATAGGAATTTCTATATTGGAGCTATTCCATGTTCTAAATCTGGAATTTGTTTCTCTCTTACTTCAATGGCTAATCTTTTTCTTCTTAATCTTAATCGGGTTAAGAATGAAGAAGAAAATGGCTTTAGATCAAAACAAGAAAAAACTTGTGTATACAGCACGTATCAAAAGATTAATAGTAACCATTATGATTCTATTCATAATTCCTATTATTTTCTTCTATCAAAATAGATGGATTTTAATTCTTATTTATAGTGGAATGACATATTTCAACTGCTTTATCGTATGGATTGCTATGATCATCAATACTCCTATTGAAAAATGTGTCTATCTACATTATAAAAACAAAGCACAAAAGAAATTAAAGGAAATGAATGGCCTAAAAATCATTGGAATTACTGGTAGTTATGGAAAGACGAGTAGTAAAAATATTTTAAGTGCTATTTTAAGCTGCAAGTATAATACTTTACCCACACCTAAAAATTTAAATACATATAATGGATTAATCATGACAGTAAATAATTATATGGATAAATTTACTAATATTTTTATTGCAGAAATGGGTGCCTATGTAAAAGGAGAAATCAAAGGATTGTGTAAGTTAGTTCATCCTCAATATGGTATTTTAACAACGATAGGAACAGCACATTTAGAAAGCTTTGGTAGTGAACAAAATATCATTGAAGGGAAATTTGAATTAATTGAATCTTTACCAAAAAATGGATTTGCTATTTTAAATGGAGATGATCCAAAGCAAGTAAATTATTCCCTAAAAAACAAAGTAAAAACCATTTGGATAGGAATCGATAATAAAGAAGCAGATGTTGTTGCGAAAAACATTAAGTGTTCTTCCAAAGGAACTTCTTTTGATGTAGTTTTAAAAAATGATTCTAAAAAATATCATTTTGAAACAAAATTATTAGGAAAGCACAATGTATATAATATTTTGGATGGTATTGCTTGTGGAAGAGAATTTGATATTGATATGGAAGACTTAATTCAAGCTGTAAAAACAGTCCAACCAGTAGAACATCGTCTAGAATTAAAAAAATTAGGAAAATTCTACATGATAGATGATGCCTATAATTCAAATCCAGTAGGAGCAAAAAGTGCTTTAGATGTACTAAAAATGATGCCAGGAGTAAAAATAGTAGTTACTCCAGGAATGATTGAATTAGGAGAAAAAGAAGAAGAATATAATAAAATATTTGGAGAACAAATCAAGGAAGTAGCTGATTACGTAGTCTTAATTGGTGAGAAGAAAACTAAACCAATTAAAGAAGGATTATTAGAAAAAGGATTTGACAAAGAAAAAATAATTGTATTTAATGATGTTAGAGAAGCATATCCTTTTATTGAACAAATCAGTTTAAAAGAAGAAACATATGCCTTATTTGAAAATGATTTACCAGATACATATAATGAGAAATAGGAGGATGAAATATGAGAATTAAAGTAGGAGTCATTTTTGGAGGAAAAACAGTAGAGCATGAAGTAAGTATCATCACAGCAATCCAAGCAATGAATAAAATGGACGAGGAAAAATATGAAGTTATCCCCATCTATATTACCAAAGAGGGAGAATGGTACACAGGAGATATGTTAAAAGATATTGATGTGTATCAAGATCTTAACTTAATTAAAAACTATAGTAATAATGTCGTTCTTTACTACAAGAATGGTAGTTACGTTTTACAAAAGAAAAATGGCTTAATCAAGAATGTTGTAAAAGAAATTGATATTGCTTTTCCAATTGTTCATGGTACCAACGTAGAAGATGGAGTACTACAAGGTTATTTACAAACCATTGGAATTCCATATGTTGGACCAAATGTATATGCTGGAGTAGCTGGGCAAGATAAAGCCATTATGAAAGACATCTGGAGCAAATGGGATCTTCCTATGACTAAATATGTATGGTTCTATGACAATGATTATAGACAAGAACAAGAAGAAGTGTTGAAAAAAATTCATACTCTTCATTTTCCACTAATCGTAAAACCATCATCTACAGGTTCTAGTGTTGGAATTAATATTTGCGAAAACGATGAAGAATTAGTAGAAGCTCTAGATGAAGCAATGCAATATGATAATAAGATATTAGTAGAAGAAGTAGTACAAAACTTAAAAGAAGTAAACATTGCTGTCATGGGAAATTATGAAAGCCAAAAAGTAAGTGAAATAGAAGAGGTATTTTCAGGTAGTAAGTTCTTAACTTTCAATGATAAATATATTGGAGGAGGAAAAGGAAAACTAAAAGGATGTAAGGCCTCTCTTAAAACAACTAGTAAAGGAATGGCTTCTGCTAGCCGTAAATTACCAGCTGATTTAGATCAAAAAACAAGAAAAGAAATAGAAGAGATTGCAATTAAAGCATTCAAGGCACTAGGAACTTCTGGAAACTCTCGAATCGATTTTATGATTGATGATAAGACTCATAAAGTATATATCAATGAAATCAATTCTATTCCAGGAAGTTTGGCATTCTATTTATGGGAAGCAAAAGATATTAGCTTTACTCAAGTATTAGATGATATGATCAATATAGGAATTAAGGATTATAAAAAGAGAACCAGTAAAACTCATTCTTTTGAATCGAATATTCTTCAAGGATTTGCCGCAAATGGTGGAGCAAAAGGAATGAAAGGAAAACTAAGATAGTTTTCCTTTTTATATAACAAAAAAAGCAATTTAGAAAATTGCTTTATCAACAAACATGGTGGGCTGTTAGGGATTCGAACCCTAGACCCACTGATTAAGAGTCAGTTGCTCTACCAACTGAGCTAACAGCCCATGCAAATTAAATTTACTGTATTAGTATAACACAAGAATAAGAAGAGAGCAATCAAAAATTGAATTTTTTCTAAAATTATCCAAAAAAAACTTGACTTCCTTTCTTTTTTTATAGTATTCTATTCATGCAATTAGAAGAAAAGTTATTTTCTTATTGCGAAAAGTACGGATTTGTAGTATACTTAAGAAGTACGAATGTGATGGACCTGTAGCTCAGTTGGTTAGAGCACACGCTTGATAAGCGTGGGGTCACAGGTTCAAGTCCTGTCAGGTCCACCATTTTGCCTCAATAGCTCAGTCGGTTAGAGCACTTGACTGTTAATCAAGGGGTCCTAGGTTCAAGTCCTAGTTGGGGCGCCATATGGCGAGTTGGTGAAGTGGCTTAACACACTGCCCTTTCACGGCAGCATTCACGGATTCGAATTCCGTACTCGTCACCATGAAGAAATTACCATTGATTACCAATGGTTTTTATTTTGTACAAAAATAAAATAAAGACATGGACTTTTAAAAAAAAATTTGCTACAATTGTCTTAGATTACGAAAGTAGGTGTCTTTCATTATGGTAAAAAGTACAGTCGTAAAAAGTGATAGCGAAAAGCTTGCTCTTTATCTAACAGATTATGCCAATAGATTTGAGGCATTACAGACAGACTGGAAAGGTATGTCTTACAACAAACTAAAAGAAAAAGCAGATGCTTTTGCCAAGAATGCTACGGATGTTGTAAAAATGATGGAATACCTATCAACAATTTGTGAATATTATGAAATGTGTACATCTGCTCATAAAGAAACTTCTAGTTCTAGAGAATCAAAAATGAAAAGTATCAATAAAAAGGCAACAGAGATAGAAGAGCTTTTTTACGATATCAAGGATTTAGAGAATATTACGGTAGGAGCAACAAACTTTGTAGGAAAGCGCTATCTTGCTCCACAGAAATTAATTATCCAATCTAAAAAAGAAGATACCAAAGAAGTCTTTCGACTAAATACGGATATTACGAATAGTAATTTCAAAACAATCAAAACCAACATAGATCAGTTAAGAACCAAGGTTTTAAGTTATGAAACAACTGTAGGAATAACTGGTTTTGAAGTAAAAATAGCTGATATGGTGAAAAAGATAGCGAACAATTTACAAATCTGCAGTAATAGGGTTCAAAATACTATCACAGTAATTGAGGCAGTAGTGGATAACCACACTAGATTGCAAGAAAACTTAGTAAAATATATCAAAGGAGAAGATGAGGAGGAAGAAACAAGGGATACAACTCCTATAAAAATGGATTCGGAGAAAAAAGAAGACGAAGATAAAAAATCTAAACCAAAAGCAGAAAAAGAAGCATCAGCAGATAAAAAGACTGATAAAGAATCTGCAACAGACAAGAAAGAAACTACAGAAACAGCAGAACCAGAAGCAACAGTAGTGGAGGCAGCAATTCAAGAAGAACCAGTACAAGCAGCAGGTTATGGTGGATATGGAGGCTATCAAGAACAAGCTCAAGTAGCACCTGTAGAGGAAACTCAGCCAGAAGTACCAGTTACAACGAATACAACCCCAGCTGCCACAACACCAAGAGTAATCAAAGCGCAAACAAAGAGTAGTAACTCTGATGCGACCGCCATGATTCCATTAGCTGGAATAGGATTAGTAGGAGCAGCAGGAGGAATTGCTCTTCTTGCAAAAAAGAAAAAAGAAGAGGAAGAAGAAGCAGAATATCTAGAAGATGAAGATTTAGAAGAATTAGATTTAAATAGTGGTAAAAAGATAGAAAGATCAACCAGTGAAAACAAGGAATGGCTACATAGCTTAGGATTAGGAATCAACGATGAGATTGATGGTTCATCTATAGAAAATGATAGTATTAGTATGGGAGGAAACAACTAAAAAAAGCCCTTGAGTTTTACAGGTTTTCCTTGACATTTGCAAAACGATTATGCGATAATACTTATGCGGATGTCATTGAGAATGGAGTAGTACTCAAGAGGCTGAAGAGGCGCCCCTGCTAAGGGTGTAGACCGGGAATACTGGTGCGAGAGTTCAAATCTCTCCTACTCCGCCATATAAAAATAACTCGATTTATCGAGTTTTTTTGTTTTTTTCTTCTTTTTTCGACAAAAAATCTTTTATTTACTGACTTTTCCAGAGAAATCTGATAAAATGAGGTGGAGGAGTTGTATTACATGGATAACCGAATAAAAAAGTTTTTTAGCGATTTTAATGATATAACAGAATACTATAATTTTTTAGTAAACAAAACCAAAAATCGCGAATATGTGGAGATTACAAATGAATGGTTAATTGATAATTACTATATATTAGTAGAACATAAAAATAACATTTTAAATTCGAAGAAGAATTTAAAAAAAGATATCAAAAAGATTCATCAAAACTACTATTTTTTAAGAGAAATAGTAAACAGTAAAAACTATAATGTTAGTTTTAAAATATTAGTAGAAGAATTAAGAAAATATCAAAAAGATAATAGAAAAGTTTTTACATATCAAGAATTATCTGCAGTTTTTCCTACACTTATCTTTCTTTATACAGAAAGATTAAATCAATTATGTCGTGAGGAATATCAAAGATTAGAAATTCGAGAAAATGTTTCAAATATTATCAAAAATCATAACACCTTGGAATTAAAAGATTTTATTCCAGAAAAATTTGATATCAACAGCAATTCATATTTTTTATTTGAAATCAATAATCAATTATACCGAGTTGGAAACAATAGTGATGAACTATTTAAAGAATATAATGAATATTTAAAATCTCACAATGTAAGTTTAAAAGAATTATTAAATGAAGAATATCAAAAGAATATTGATAATAATATTTTAATTTCCAATATTTTTAATGATTTGAAAGACTTTTTTGAATATTCCTTAGAAGAGTTATATGAGAAGGTTTCTAAAACAGAAAGACTACTATTAACTAGTCCAAATTATAAGAACATGACAGTAGATTCTAAATTCAACTACAGACGTCAACTAGTAAAATTAGCTAAGAAGAATCATATGTCAGAATATCAGTATTTAGAAAAAATATTTAATCCAGAAGAACATATTGGTTTCCAATTATTTAAAGAGCCAAATAGTGCTCTTAGGATGGCTTTTTATCTTATCTTTTTAACATTATTAACCTTTGGCTCATCTTATTTTTTATCTGCTTATTTTATAAAGCCTAGAGTAATTGGCTTTCTTATTTTATGCATTCCACTTGGTCAATTAATCAGTCAAATTTTAAACGAAATATTAGTACATATAGTACACATTACTCATATACCAAAATTGGATTATTCAAAGGGAATTCCAGAAGAATCCAAGACAATGGTAGTTATGCCAAGTATCGTTTCTAATACGGAAAAAATAAAAAAGATGTTTGATGTATTGGAAACATTCTATTTAATCAACAAAACAGACAACCTATATTTTACATTACTAGGTGATGTAAAAGCAGAAAACTCTAAAGAAATGCCTTATGATGAAGAAATTATGAAATTTGGAGAGAAGTATGCTAAAAAGTTAAATGAAAAGTATAAAAAAGAATTATTCTATTTCATTTATCGAAAAAGAATTTGGAATCCAAAAGAAAATAGTTTCTTAGGTTATGAAAGAAAAAGAGGGGCTCTTTTACATTTTAATAAAGTATTATTGGGAGAAGCTATTGATGAGAAAAAATACTTTAATGTAAATATGCTTCATGGAAAAAAATTAGGAATTAAATATGTAATTACACTAGATGTAGATACGAAATTAGTCCTAAATTCCGCTTTAAATTTAGTAGGTGCTATGGCACATCCTATGAATAGGCCGGTTTTAAATAAAGAAAAGACAAAGGTAATTCATGGTTATGGAATCATGCAACCACGTGTTAGTGTAGACATTGAATCAACGAATAAGAGTATTTATAGTCAAGTCTTTGCTGGAATAGGAGGATTTGACAGCTATACCTTTGCTTTACCAAACTTCTATCAAGACTGTTTCCAAGAAGGAAGCTTTATTGGAAAAGGAATCTATGATCTAGAAGTATTCCAAAAAGTACTAGCAGAAACTTTCCCAGATAACTTGATATTATCTCACGACTTAATTGAAGGAAACTACTTACGTTGTGCCTTTGTTTCAGACATTGAATTAATGGATGATTTCCCTGCTAAATTTCTAGCAGATTCTAGTAGACAACATAGATGGGCAAGAGGAGATACTCAAATTATTGGTTGGTTATTTTCAAAAGTAAGAAACAAACAATTAAAGAAAGTAAAAAATCCAATTACTCTCCTTGGAAAGTATAAAGTACTAGATAATATCATTCGTATGTTCCTACATCCAATGCTATTACTTGTTTTATTCTTAGCATGCTATGGAACCTTACCATACGCTCTTTGCTGGACAGGATTAGTTTTCTTAGAAATTGCTATATCCATTATCTTTTTCTTACGTAGTAAAATGAATCGTCAAAGAAAAGGAATCAAAGAGATCTATTACAAAAACTTATATTATGGTGCAAGAAGTATATTATTAAGAGCATATATCACTTTTGCAACTCTTCCTTACTATACTAAATTATATATGGATGCTTTCTTCCGCACCTTGTATCGTTTATTCATTTCTCATAAGAATTTACTAAACTGGATTACTGCCGAAGAAGCAGAAAAAACAAGCGACAACAGTTTGAAAAGCTATATCCGTAATTTCATACCAAATATCATAGCTGCTATTTTATTTATTGCACTTGGTATTTGGAGAGAAAATTACCTTGCCTATGTCATTGCTGCCATGTTCTTAAGTGCACCATTTGTATTATGGTATATTAGCCAAGATAATCTTTTCACAAAAGTGGAGCTAAAAGATAAAAAAGTTCAAGAACTAGAGTCTTTAGCAAAGAAAACTTGGAGCTATTTTGAAGACTATTTAAATGAAGAATATAATTATCTAATTCCTGACAACTATCAAGAGAATAGAGAAGAAAAAGCAGATGTAAGAACTTCTCCAACAGCTATTGGATATTCTTTAACAAGTGTTATTGCAGCTTATGAATTTGAGTTTATTGATAAAAAAGAAACCATTTTCCTTCTAGAAAAAATTCTAAAATCAATAGATTCTCTAGAAAAATGGCATGGTCATCTATTTAACTGGTATAACATAAAGACCAAGAAGGTATTACCACCTCACTTTGTTTCAACGGTAGACTCTGGAAACTTAATTGCCTGCTTAGTCATTGCAAGAGAATTTTTAAATAAAAATGAAGAAGAAACATTAGTAAAACTATGTGATAGATTAATTAAAAATACAAACTTTAAAAAACTATATACGAAAAAGGAAATCTTCAGTATAGGTTATGATGAAGATGATGGAAAGCTTTCTACTTATAATTACAATAAATTTGCTAGTGAATCTAGACTAACAAGCTATCTAGCAATTTGTTTAGGAGAAGTAGATAATAAGCACTGGTTCGCTCTAGAAAAATCTCTTACTACTTACAAAGGTAGAAAAGGATTAATTTCTTGGTCAGGAACAGCCTTTGAGTATTACATGCCATTATTATTCATGAGAAATTATCCAAATACTCTAATTGATGAATCCTATTCTTTTGCACATTTCTGTCAAAAAGATTACATAGGAAAGGTAGATTACAAATTACCATGGGGAATTTCAGAATCAGCCTATAATGAATTAGATAACGCCCTAAACTACAAATACAAAGCATTTGCTGTTCCATACCTAAAGGCCAAAGAAGATAAAGAAAATAGGATTGTATTATCTCCATATTCTTCTATCATGGCATTAGAATTATTCCCAGAAGATGTGTATGAGAATATTCAAAAATTCAAAGAATTAGGAATGGAATCTACTTACGGTTTATATGAAGCCTATGATTATGATAATAAGGGAGTCGTAAAAGCATATTTTGCTCACCATCAAGGAATGGCTTTAATGGGACTTGCTAACTATCTAAAAGAAGGAGTCATGAAAAACTATTTCCATGAAAATGTCAATGTTCGTACATTTGAATTATTATTGAAGGAAAAAGTTCAGGTCAAGACTAATATAGACTTAAAAATGGCAAAATATAAAAAGTATAATTATAAAAAAGGAGTCATCGAAAATGATATTCGTGCCTTTGACAGTCTTTCGTATTTGCCAGAAATGTCAGTTTTATCAAATAAGAAATACTCTCTTATCATGAATGATAGAGGAAATAGTTTCTCTAGATATCGTACTTTGCAGTTAAACCGTTATCGTAAAGTAACAGAATTAGAATATGGTATTTTCTTATTCATGAAAGATACTTCTAATGATATGGTTTGGAGTAATACCTATGCACCAATGAATGAAATGCCAGAAAAATATGAAGTGGTATTTGCTTCTGATAAGATTAAATTCTTAAGAAAAGATCATGATATTTTCACTAAGACAGAAATTGTCGTATGTAAGAATCATCATGCCGAAGTTCGTAAAATTACCCTAAAAAATGAAGGGGAAGAAGACAAAGAACTTGAACTTACAAGTTATACAGAGCCAATTCTTTCTGAAAACATGGATGATGTCAGTCATAGAGTTTTCAACAATATGTTCTTAAAAACAGAATTTGATAGTAAAACAGATAGTTTGATTGCCAGAAGAAAGAGTAGAGGAGATTCTAATATTAACAGTTATATGGTAACTAGAATGATATTAGAAGAACCACTAGAAAAATACTCTTATGAAACAGAAAGAGATGTCTTCTTAGGAAGAAATCATAATCTACATGATGCCGATGCATTCTCTAAGAATCTTTCTAACTATGCTGGAGATAACCTAGATCCTGTTCTTTCTCTAAGAAATAAAATAATAGTTCCAGCCAATGATTCGGTTACGGTCTACTTATTGGTAGGATTTGGTAGAAGTAGAGAACAGATTGATGAAATTATCAATTACTATAGTTCTACACAAGAATTAGAAAGAACATTCCAGATTTCTACTTTAATGAATGTAATTGATACCAAGAATCTAAATATTTCAGGACAAGATATGAGAACATTCCATATCATGTTGAATTATTTATATCAAACAACGCGAATTTCTATGAGTGAAGAAAGAATGAACTTATTAAGAAAAAATGCCCTAGGGCAAACAGGTCTATGGAAGTTTGGAATTAGTGGAGATCGTCCAATTATCAGTGTAGAAATTCATGATGTAAGTGATATGAGCTTTGTAAGAGAAATATTGAAATTATTTGAATACTACAAAAGCAAATCCATATTCGTAGATATCATTATTATTAATAGTGAGAAAGATGAATTTGCTAAGATTATTAAAGAAGAAGTGGATAAGGAACTTTACAGAATTTATAGTCTAAATAGTTTCTATCATATACCAGGTAGTGTTACATTAATTTCTAGCTCAGACATTACTGAGGAAGACAGAAGCTTATTGAACATTGTGCCAAGAATCCGTTTTGTAGCAAAAGATCACCTTGTTTTAAAAGAGGCCGTAGAAGAATTACAAAAAGTAAATAAGATACACGATTATCCAATTTATTCAAAACAAGAAAATATTCCAT
Source organism: Bacilli bacterium (assembly GCA_017432645.1). GTDB lineage: Bacteria > Bacillota_I > Bacilli_A > RF39 > UBA660 > UBA3789. Next base: position 16,226 of record JAFRIU010000017.1, on the reverse strand, counting down.
TAGAAATGGATGAGAAAATTACTTTCAACAATGGATATGGTGGATTTAAGAATAATGGAAAAGAATATGTCATTTATAAAAAAGACACCCCAACTCCATGGAGTAATATCATTGCCAATGAAAACTTTGGTACGATAATAACGAACAATGGTTGTGGATACACATACGCATACAACTCAGGAGAATTTAAGATTACTTCTTGGACAAACGACATGGTATCGAATGACAAGAGTGAGGGATTCTACTTTAATGAAAAAACATTTGATCCTGAAAAGTGTACACATGGTTTTGGTTATAGTGTTTTAGAAAGTGAAACCAAAGAGTTCAAACAAGAAGTAACAGAGTTTGTTGCTTCTGAAGATACTGTCAAAATCTATTTATTAAAACTAACGAATAAGAAAAAAGAAAAATCTAAGTTAGATATTACCTTCTGGATTAATCCAACATTTGGTAATTTTGAGGAAAAAACAGCCCGCCGTATCTTAACGGAATTCCTTCAAAAAGATAATTACCTAAAAATGAGAAATGTTTATAGTATCTATTACGGAGATGTTAACGTCTTCATGTCTTCTTCTGAAAAAATAGAAAAGGCTGAATGTAATAAGATGCTTGTAAAGAGTATTGATTTTTCTACTACTTTTGAACCAGAAGAAGAAAAGACAATTGCTTTTGTTTTAGGCTGTGGATATAGTGATAGAAAGAACTTAGAATTAATCCATAAATATACAGATGTATCTAACTGTAAAAAAGAGTTAAGAAAAGTAAAAGAAAATTGGAATCAAATATTAGGATCAATTCAAGTAAAAACTCCAGATAGTAGTTTTGACTATATGACCAATGGTTGGTACTTATACCAAACCATCGCTTCTAGAATGCTAGCAAGATCAGGTTTCTATCAAGTAAGTGGTGCTTTCGGTTATCGTGACCAATTACAAGATGCTATGAATATTGTAACTGTCGACAGTGAGAAGACAAAGAAGCAGATTTTAATTAATGCTGCTCATCAATTTGAAGAAGGAGATGTCTTACACTGGTGGCATGAAAAGAATCACTTTGGTTTAAGAAGCAAATTTAAAGATGATTATCTATGGTTAGTTTACGCTACGACACACTATATTGAAGTAACAGAAGACTACAAGATATTAGAAGAATTAGTTCCATATATTCAGGGAGAAAAACTAAGTGAATATGAAAATGAAAAAGGAATTAATTTCTCTTACTCTGAAAAGAAAGTACCTTTATTAGATCACTGCTTAAACTCTATCCAATTAGCGATGCATTCTATGGGTCGTCATAAGCTTCCTTTGATGGGTGGAGGAGACTGGAACGATGGTATGAACTTGGTAGGAATCAAAGGAAAAGGAGAAAGTGTATGGTTAGGATTCTTCCTTTATAACTGTATCGATTCTTTTGTCAAAATATTGAAAAAACACGACAAATCTTTAGACGTTGAGGAATACACAAGTTTCAATGAAACATTAAAAGAAAACTTAAATAAGAAAGCTTGGGACGGATCATACTATTTAAGAGCATTCTTTGATAATGGAGATCCACTAGGTAGTCATGAAAACAGTGAATGTAAGATTGACTTAATTTCACAAAGCTTTTCTGTTCTTAGTGAAGTTGCACCAAAAGAAAAAGAAGAAAAGGCAATTGCATCTGTTGAAGATCAATTAGTAGATAAGAAAAATCGTATCATTAAACTATTAACTCCAGCTTTTTCAAAGTCTTTGAACAATCCTGGATACATTATGAATTATCCAGAAGGAATCAGAGAAAATGGAGGACAATATACTCACGCTACGGCTTGGTATATAATGGCTCTAATGAAAGCAGGATATTCTGATAGAGCATATGAATACTATCAAATGATTAACCCAATGAATCGTACGAAGGATATAGCTATGGTAGAAAAATATCGAGTAGAGCCTTACGTTATCGCAGCAGATATCTATTCTGCACCTCATTTCGCAGGAAGAGGTGGTTGGACTTGGTATACCGGTTCTGCAGGATGGTATTATAGAGTAGCAATTGAAGAAATATTAGGTTTAAAAAGACATGGAAATAAAATAAGTATAGAACCAAATATGCCAACTTCATGGGATGGCTATCGTATGGTTTATCATTACTTTGATACCATTTACAATATTGAAATTCAAAAAGGAACAAAAGAGAGTATAGTATTAGATGGAAAAGAAATATCTACTTCTTATATTTCTCTTGTAAAAGATGCAAAAGAGCATTCAGTGGTAGTAACTCTATCAAAAGAAAAGAACCAATAGAAAGAAATTGGTTCTTTTGTTATAATAAAAGAAAAGGAGAATAGTATGAACGTACAAAAAGATAAATATATTATTGTAGAAATCATTCCTACTAATAGTAATCCAGAACATGGATTCATTGCACAAATCAGTGCGTTAAAATTAGAGGGAATTCGTCTAATTGATCGTTTTGATTATCGAGTAAGTAATAATTTAATAGAGAATGAAGATTTAAGAAAAATAATTTCTTATGATAAAGAAATGTTTAATTATATAGATAACATCTATTTTATACTAGAGAAATTCAAGCAATGGTCAAAAGACTACCCACTTTTAATAATAGAAGAAAACTATACACCAAAGTATTTAGAATCACTTAAAAACAAAAAAGAGCTTATCTATCCATATCTAGATTTAGAATATAGTGAAGATATTTTTGAAAAAATCATGGAAAAATACCAATTAGAGCCTACCAATCATTTAGTAGATCTCTTATATGAAGCTATTATCTATGAAGAAAATAACAGAAAAGATATGTAAATCTATGCTACTTATGGTATAATGACAGTAATTAGAAGGTGAGAAAATGATAAAATTTGATTTTAAAACGGATACCGAAGAATTTATCAATCAGGAAGAATACGCAAAACTATATAGCGAGAAAAAAGAATGGTTAGAGAAACTTTCCAAATGCGAAATGACCGGTTGGATGAAGGAAGTAGATTCTGATACTATTCAAAAAATCAAAACCACAGCAGAGAAAATCAAACAGCAGTTTGACTGTTTAGTAGTGATAGGAATAGGTGGATCTTTCTTAGGAAGTTATGCATTTCATAAAAGCTTTCAAAAGTATTTTTCAGATGATAGTTTTGAGCTTATTTATGCAGGGACTACTTTATCCGATGAATACTTAGAAGAATTAGTTGAGTACCTAGAAAATAAGAACTTTTGTATCAATGTTATCAGTAAAAGTGGTACGACTATGGAAACTAGTGTTACCTATCACATTCTAAAAGATTTATTAAAGAGAAAATACAGTCAAGAAGAATTAAGAAAACATATCATTGTAACTACCGATAAAGAAAAAGGAAAACTAAGAGAAGAAGTAATGGAGGAAAATTACTTATCTTTTGAAATACCTGAAGATATTGGTGGTAGATATTCTTTTATAACACCAGCACATCTATTACCATTAGCGATAAATTATAATATAGATGAAATCATAGATGGTTACTATGATGGAAAAAGATATTTAGAAGAAGCATTTGAATATGCCGTAACAAGAAAACTTTTATTTGATCAAGGAAAATATGTAGAAAATTATTGCATATATGAAGAAAAACTAAGTGCCTTTACAGAATGGTTAAAACAATTATTTGGAGAAACAGAAGGCAAAAATGGAGTTGGAATTTATCCTACTTCTTCTGTTCATACTAGGGATTTACACTCTCTAGGGCAATTCATTCAAGAAGGAAATAAAGTTATTTTTGAAACATTTATAAAGATAGAAAAATCTTCTAATTATATTCTTTATAAGGGAAAAAATCTACACGAAATGAATAATTTAGTATTAGACTCTGTAGTAAGAGCACATCATAGTGGAGGAGTACCTTGTATAGAAATTACCATGGACAAATTAACAGAAAAAAATGTTTCTTCTCTTATTTATTTCTTCTTATTATCTGCTTCTCTTAGTGGTTTATTATTTGGAGTAGATCCATTTAATCAGCCAGGAGTAGAGGTATATAAAAAGGAAGTAAAAAAATCAATAGGTGAATTATGAAAAAGAAACAAGTACTTCTAATTCTTCCATTACTTTGTTTTTTAGGAATCTTAGTATTTGTTAAGATTTGTTCAACCAATTCTTTTGATGAAGGAATCTATCAAGCCTTATTTTCATTTCGTAATCATTTTTTGGATACATTTTTTTCTAACATAACAATTTGTGGAAATACGATAACGGTTATTCTAATAATAGCAGTCTCCTTATTCTTTTTAAAAAAAGAAGAAAGATATTTACTACTCACAACTGTTTGTACAACAGTAGGAATGAACCAATTACTCAAATTTCTAATACAAAGACCAAGACCAGATCATTTAAGATTAATTATAGAAAAAGGATATTCTTTTCCATCTGGACATGCGATGATATCGATTGCTTTATATGGCTTTTTTATCTACTTCATCCATCAAGAAGTAAAAAACAAATATATCCGATGGATATTCCTATTTCTATTTAGTGTTTTGATTTTAGGAATAGGATGTAGTAGAGTATATTTAGGAGTACATTATCCTAGTGATATACTAGGAGGATATTGTCTATCTCTATTTATCTTATTATTCTGGATAGAGAAAATACCAAATTGGTTTAGGGGGGATAAAAATGATAAAAATGGTCGTAAGTAGTTTCTTCAATACATTAATCAATGAAGAAGAAGCTATTCCATCTTCTACCATGCTAGAAATTGATCGAATTAGAAATAAAGGAGTAGTATTTTCAATTTGCACCAATCGTCTTGCTAAAGAAGTTTTAGATTACAATCGAGATTTTCCTTTTATTGATTATATTGTTTCACTAAATGGAAGTTGTATCTATGACGTAGAAAAAAAGAAATTTTTTAGTAAGAGCAAATTATCCATTGCCAATATCAAAAAATTATCTAATATCTTTCAAGATTACAAAATGACTTATTATACAGAAGAAAATGCCTACTCTAATCTAGATGATGTCAAAGATCAAGATATATATAAAATAGAAGTAGAAATGAAAACAGAAGAAGATCAAAAGAAAATAGAAAAACTAACGATAACTTCTTCCGTCTTCTGCTGGAACAATAAAAAATATTTAGAAATTACTTCAAATAGAAGTAGTATGTTTACAGGAGTAGATCAAGTAAGTCTAAAACTAGGAATTTCCCTAAAAGAGATTGTGACAATCTGCGCGAATGAAAGTGAATATGCTTTAGCGAAAAATATTGATAAGAGCTACATTGTTAAAAACGGTTGTGACTTATTAAAGAAAACGACAAAGAAAATCACCAAGTCCAATGAGGAAAAAGGGGTAGAACTTATTTTAAAAAAAGTATAAACTTAAGAATCATAGTTCTTAAGTTTTTTCTTGGTTTCTACTATCTTTTGGTATATAATCTACTATGAGGAGTAGTGGTGCTATGAAACTAGTTGTAGAAAAAAATGGAGAACTATTAGATTATTTATATCAAAAACTAGAAATGCCGAAGAAAAGGATTAAGCAATATCTAACACATGGTTCAATCTATGTAAACAATAATAAAGTGACAAAATATAATTATCCTTTAATAGCAGGCATGAATATTGTGATTGCAACAGATAGTAAGGGAAAAAAAGAATGCCCATTCTCCATCTTATTTGAAGATAATCATATAATCGTAGTTAATAAACCAAGTGGATTACTCACAATCGCAACAGAAAAAGAAAAAGAGAAAACTTTATATCATATCGTAAGAGAATATATTCAAGAAAAAAACAAACATGCCAAAATATTTATTGTCCATCGTCTAGACAAAGATACTAGTGGAATTGTTGTTTTAGCCAAAGATGAAAAAACAAAGAAACAATTACAAGACAATTGGAATGAATTTGTTTCTTTAAGAGAATACATTGGTATCGTTCATGGAACTTTAAAGAAAAAAGAAGACACCATTATTCAAAAATTGAAAGAGACAAAAACAAATTTAGTATATGTATCAAAAGATGAAGATGCCAAAGAAGCTATTACTAAATATCAAGTTCTAAAAGAAAATGAAAACTATTCGATGGTAAGTATTCAAATTGAAACAGGAAGAAAAAATCAAATTCGTGTAGCATTTTCTTCGCTAAAGAATCCTCTAGTTGGAGATCAAAAATATGGTCTAAAAGAAGATCATGCTTCTCGCTTGTATTTGCATGCGAATCGCTTAAAAATGTATTATCCGGAATTAAAAAAAGAGATATTATTTGAAACACCAGTTCCAACAGAATTTAAAAAAATAATGAATTCGAGGTAATTCTATGAAAAAAGTTTTAATGATTCTTTTTGTATTACTACTAATAGCAGGAACTTTTCTTTATTACAAAAGAGAAGAACTTTTTCCTAAAAAAGAAGAGAAAGAAGTAAAAGAAGAAGAGCAAATTCCAAACTATTTATTTCAAGAATACTACAAACAAGCAAAAACCTTAGCAAATCAAATGACATTAGAAGAAAAAATTGCACAACTCTTCTTAGTAAGATATGATAAAAATGAAGTAGAAAAAAATAAAGATCTTTCTCCAGGAGGATATATACTATTTGCAAAAGATTTTGAATCCAATACGAAAGAAAGCATGAAAAAAGAATTAGAAGAAGTTCAATCTAAAAATAAATATCCACTCCTTTTAGCAGTAGATGAAGAAGGAGGATATGTGACAAGAGTGAGTCGCTTTCCGGCTTATCGAAAAGAGAAGTTTTCTTCACCTAAGTATTATTATGAAACAGGTGGATATTCTCTTCTAGAACAAACAGAAAAAGAAAAAGCACAATTATTAAAATCATTAGGTATAAATTTGAATTTAGCGCCAGTTGTTGATATTTCAACAGATGAAAAAGACTTCATATATAATCGTAGTTTTGGAAAAAATGCCGAAGAAACAGCAGAATTTGCGAAGAACATGGTAACATATGCTAATAATAATGGAATATCTTCTTGTCTAAAACACTTTCCTGGATATGGTAATAATCAAGATACTCATACAGGAATTGCCATAGATGATCGAGCATATGAAACTTTTTTACAAGAAGACTTTCTTCCATTCCAAGCAGGAATCAAAGCACAAGTACCTTGTATTTTAGTATCGCACAACATCGTAAAATCGATAGATGAAAAATATCCCTCTTCACTAAGTGCTAAAGTAATCCAAGAATTAAGAAAAACGCTAGGATTTACAGGAATTGTGATGACCGATGATCTAGCGATGGATGCCGTAAAAAATTATGTAGAAAATAAAGAAGCAGCTACGATGGCATTTCTCGCTGGAAATGATATGATTATTACAAGTGATTTTTCTTCTATGTATCAAGAAATGGTTCATTCTGTAAAAGAGGGAAAAATAAAAGAGGAAGATATCACCAATGCGGTGATAAGAATCCTATCTTGGAAATATAAAAACAAACTATTTTAGGAGAGCATATGAAAAATGAAAAAATGCTAGAAAAATTAGTAAAAGAAAATGGTTTTTTTCTACACAATCATTATCAGGTAGAGAAAATTGATGAGGAAGAAGTCATTTTGAAAGCAGAGTTAAAAGAAGAAGCAATGAATCCCTATGAGATGGCGCATGGAGCATTTTTATTCGGATTAGGGGATACAGCAATGGGAATTTTAGTAGCAAAGACTGGTAGAAAAGGAGTTACTCTAAACAGTGATATTAACTTTCTAAAACCAGGAAGAGGAGCCTACGTAGAAGCAAAATCCAAAATCATAAAAAATGGTAAAAAGACGGCTTTTGCGGAAGCAAAAATATATGATGAAGAAGAAAGTTTAGTAGCAGTAATGACAGCTAACTATTACTATATAGAAGAAGGAAGGTAAGAATATGGATAGTAGAGAATTATTAAAAAACAAGGAAGAATATATAGGAAAAGAAGTTACTCTAAAAGGATGGATTAGAAATCATAGAAAGCAAAAAGATTTTGGTTTTATAGAGTTTTCTGATGGAATGGCTTTTCAACATATTCAAATTGTTTATGAAAATAAATTAAAAGATTTTGAAGAAATTCAAAAACTACATAATGGTTGTGCAATTGAAGTAACAGGAAAAGTAGTAAGATCTGAAGGAAAACAAGATTTTGAAATTAATGCAGATGAGATTCGTCTACTAGGAGATTGTCCAGAAGATTACCCAATGCAACCAAAAAAGCATTCAAGAGAATTTCTAAGAGAGCAAGCTTATTTAAGGCCAAGAACGAATTTATTCCAAGCTGTATTCCGTATTCGTAGTGTTGCCTCTTTTGCCATCCATGATTACTTTCAAAAGAATGGTTATCTCTATGTTCACACTCCATTAATCACAACTGCAGATTGTGAAGGTAGTGACCAAATGTTCAAAGTAACGACTTTAGACTTGAATAATCTACCAAAAGGAGAAAACGGAAAAGTAGATATGTCAAAAGATTTATTTGGCGCACTATCTTATATTACAGGATCCGGTCAATTACATGGAGAAACGTTTGCTCTTGCATTCAATAAAATCTATACTTTTGGCCCAACCTTCCGTACGGAGAATTCCAATACCAAAACACATGCCAATGAATTCTGGATGATTGAACCAGAAATGGCTTTTTGTGATTTAAATGAATTAATGGATATAGAAGAAGACATGCTAAAATACATTGTAAAATATGTTTTAGACCATTGTGGGGCTGAAATAGATTTCTGCAATGCCTTTGTAGAAGAGGGACTAAGAGAAAGACTAGAAAAACTAGTAAATTCTTCCTTCACAAGAGTAACTCATAAAGAAGTAATTGATATTCTAAAACAAGCTAAGGAAAAATGGGAATTTGAACCTAGTTATGAAGGTGATATTGCTAAAGAACACGAAAAATATATTACTGATTACTTTGGTGGACCAGTATTCATCACAAATTGGCCAAAAGATATTAAGGCATGGTATATGAAAACAAATAGTGATAATAAAACTGTCGCAGCAGTGGATTTACAAGTACCAGGTGCTGGTGAATTAATGGGTGGTAGTCAAAGGGAAGATGATTACGATGTATTAATCAGTCGTGCCAAAGAAATGGGTGTTGATACAGAAGCCATTGATTGGTATATGAATTTAAGAAGATTTGGTGGCTGTGTTCATGCTGGCTTTGGAATGGGCTTTGAAAGATTAATTATGTATTTAACAGGAATCGAAAACATCCGTGATGTCATTCCTTATCCAAGAACCCCAGGGAATTGCGATTATTAAAAAAAGAGAGGAGAAAGAGCAACTATGGAATTATTACAAACAAGAACAGATATAGGACTTGTGAGAGAGAATAACGAAGACATCGTACTTGCTCTTTCTCACCCTAAAAATAAGGCAATCAAGCTTTTACTTGCTGCAGATGGAATGGGAGGAAGAGAAAAAGGAGAAATTGCTTCTACCTTTATTGCTTCATCCATTCAAGATTGGTTTATCAAAAAAAATAGTAAAACTTTAAATGATACAGAAAAACTAGAAAAATTATTAAGAAAACACATCAAAACATTGAACACCAAGTTCATAAAAAAGAATGGCCAAGATAAAATGGGAACCACTCTCATTTTAGCAATCGTTAATAAGAATCATACTTTAATTGCAAATGTTGGAGATTCTAGAGCTTATATCTATCAAAAAAAAGAACTAATTCAAATCAGTGAAGATGCCTCTAACGTATGGAACTATTACAAACATGGTAAGGTTAAAAAAGATGATTTGCGCTATTTTGCTAGTAATAGCATCGTAACATCCTGCATTGGTATTTATCCTGAACTATGTAGAATTTCTTTTACGAAAATAGAAAATGATTATGATATGATTTTTCTACTAACAGATGGGGTAACGGACAATATTACTGATAAAAAAATAAAAAGACTAATCCATAAAGTATCTCCAAAATACTTATTGAGCAGTTTCATATATGAAGCAGTTTATGTAGACCAACATCTTCATATTCCAAGATACTTAAAGAAAAAGTATACAGAGAATTATGTGGTACCTTTTCCAGGAAGAGATAATGCCAGTGGATGTATCTATATTCCGGAAAAATAAATAGATTTTCGAATCTATTTTTTTGTTGCCAGAAAGGATTTTGAAAAGTAGCCTTTCAGCTGAAAAATCAATGAAATTCAGACGGAAATAGACTTGACTTTTTAACGAACTATGATACACTTAATTATAAAGATAGCATGGATAGGAAGATAGGGATAGCGTTTCTATGAAAACGCAAAAAAATCTTCCTAATTTCTTTGATTGAAGGAGGATTTTATGAAGAAAATAAGTAATCAATTGAGATGGATTTTAATCATAATATGTGCTTTGGGATTGATTTTTCTTATCATTGTAAACCCAATGATGATTTTTCATGATAATGAAACAAAACTAAAAAAAGCAGCTCAAAGATATTTTGAATTAAATCCCAACCAACTACCTACCGGAGAAAGGATAAAGACAGTTACTTTAGTGGATTTATATCATCAATCTTATGTCAACGGTAACATCTATATTCCTTATAGCAACAAGACTTGTTCTTTAGAAGACAGCTGGGTAAAAGTCAAAAAAGTAGATGGAGAATATAAGTATTACACTTATCTAAAATGTGGAATGTTCTCATCTAATATAGACCACAAAGGACCTGAAATTAAGTTGAATGGAAGCAAATCTATGCAACTATCAAAGGATGAAACATTCACGGATCCAGGCATCAAAAGTGTAACGGATAAAACAGATGGAAAGATTGATATTTCTAAAGTTGAAGTAAAAAGCAACGTAGACACATCTAAAGTAGGAACTTATGAAGTAAGTTACACCATATCAGATAGTTTCAATAACAAGACAGTAGTAAAAAGAGAAGTAACAGTTGTACAAGTTCTATACAATACAATCAAAAATGATTTACAAGGAGCAAAGAATTACAAAGGTAATCCAGAAAATAACTACATCAGACTTTCTAACATGTTATTCCGTATCTATGGAATCGATGAGAAAGACAACATTATCGTAGTATCTGATGAAGATGTATCTTATATCAGTTACACGAAGATAGATAAATGGCTAGAATATTATTATAAGAATTTAAATGAAGGAACAAAGAAATTAATCGTAGAGAGTAAGTACTGTAACGAAACACTAGCTGCAGACCACTTAGATACAACAACTTGTAGCTCTTATACAAAAGATAGAAAAGTATATGTTCCATCCATATCTATGATTAATAATGCTATGGAAGAGGACGTAAACTTCATGAAAGCTTATGGACTATCTTGGACAGCAAATACAAAAGACAAAGATATGTCATACCTTGTTAGCGAACTATTCTATGCTATCAATCCTCTATATAGCTATATAGATAGAGACAATTCAGCTAACTGTGGAATTCGACCAATCATGACTATTAAAGGGAAAACACTTATTACTGGTGGAAATGGAACAGAAAGAAATCCTTACACAGTAGGTGATGTTGAAAAAGCAAAAGCCGGAGCATTAGTAAACGATCGCTATACCGGTGAATACATTTCAATAGAAGGAGATGTCTATAGAATTGTAGAAACAGAAAAAGATGGAACAACAAGAGTAATTGCTAACTTCACAATAGGAAGAGATGATGAGGTTACTTGCACAGCAAGTGGAGATAAAGAAGTTATTGTTTATGATCCAAAAGACTCAACTAGTGTTGCTTATTTCATCAATAACAAAGCAACTGCATATATCAATATGGATTACTTCGTAAATCACGAAATAGAAGTACCAATCTATAAAGATAAAATGATTTACGGTGAAGAAAAAGAAACCAAAAAATATAAAGTAAAATTAAGTGCACCTAACATGTATGAAATGTTCTCAGCTGTAACAAAAGATGGAACAATGAATCCTTATTGGTTAATTAATTCAAGCAAAGCTAAAAGAAGAACAGGAGTTATTGGTAACAATGACCCATATGAGGAAGAAGTAACAAAATATAAGACAGCTTATGTTAGAGTTGTGGGATACTTGAAAAAAGGAACAAAAATATCTACCGGAGAAGGAACCCTTGAAAATCCTTACACAGTAAAATAGGAGTTCATCATGAGAAAAAAAGCAAAAAAAGGAAAAAAGAAAATCATATTTCTCTTAATAGGAATTCCGATTTTATTAATTATTGTTTTACTTATCATTCTTGGCTTGTTGAATAGTCCAAAAGAAGATTACTACAAAATCAAGCCAAGAACAGATAAAGCAGAAGGTGAATATAATGGGGAAACTTACTCATATAAAAAAGTAGGTTGGATTCAAATACAAGGAACTTCTATTGATTTACCGGTTCTATATAGCTTCGATGTGAGATACCCTGTAGAATTAGAGGGTTATGCACATATGACAAAATACTATCCAGGATTTCATAATCATATGGAAGTAGGAGGTCACAATATCTTTAACTTATCCGCTCATCCAAAAATAGAATCTGAGGATTTTGTAAGATTCGAAGCATTAATGGCATTTGTTTATTATGACTTTGTTAAAGAAAACAAGTATATTCAATTAACCTATGGAGGAAAAGAATATCTCTATAAAATATTCATGGTAGGCTTTATTCCAGATACTACGGCTTATCGTCTTCCATTTGATATTGATTATACAGAAGATCAAATGAAAGAATTCTTAGAAAAAATTGAAAATCATAATATATATAATTTCAACATTGATGTTTCAACAAAAGATAGTGTACTGGTCCTAAACACTTGTACAAGATTCTTTGGCCAAGATAGTGATCAAAGCTTCTACGTAGTAGGTAGATTAGTAAGAGACAACGAAAAAATAAACAATTATTCCGTTTCAAAAAATAAAAATTATAAAGAAGTAGAAAAAATATTGAAAGGTAGTGAAGAAAATGAAGACATGTAGCAAACAGAAAAAATTCTTAGTTTTGCTATTAGGGGTTGCACTAATTATCTACTCTTGCTCCTGTCTAGAAGTACAGGCATTTGACTGGGGTGGTAGCTTTAGAGATTTCGTTCGAGATTTCTTTAATAGAGGTAACGATAATGACAACAATCAACAAGATGATTCAGGAAATCAGGATAATTCAGGTAACCAAGATGATTCAACATTGACAGAAGAAGAAAAAGGATACAAAAAAGTTATTGACGCATTAAAATGTGCCTCAACCGGAAAAGCAAAAGATTTAATGGAATTATATAATCTTGGACTAGATTTGGATACAGATGGAGTATTTACGCTATCTATGAAACCAGATAAAGATAAATTTAGAGATTATCCAGAACTAAGATATGCCAATCCAAGTTTTACAGTATCTAGAATCTTAATTGCTAGTCCAACAACCAGAGTAATTGGATACGAGGAATATTTAGCAGATAATAGTTTATTAAACATCCTAGATGATATTTATACACAAGATAGATTAAACAGTGAATTTGGTATTTGGAGTCAAGTATTATCAGAAAATTCAACAATCCAATTCCGTAATGTACGTAGTGATGTTGTAGTATATTACATTGTACTAGAGTCAACAGAATATGATTCAATTCTAAGTAGTGAATGTGGTATCGATGATGCAAAATCTTACTTTGCTATTCCAGTATATGCCTATGGATCACCAGAAGAGATAACGACACTTCATATCACATATGATGAAAATGCAACACCAACGAAAAACTTGATTGATTGCTATAGTAGTCATCCAGCTGGATCTTTCGAGGCTAATTACTGTGCAGATTTATATGCTGCTTGCGGTACTTACGAAGTAGAAAAATGTAACAATAAAAACTTTATAAAATTTACATCAAGTGGTAAAACAGATGAAAGTATACCAACCTATGCAGATTACATCAAAAAGAATCCAAAAAAATCAATAAGTACTTTTAAATGTAGTCCTTTTGTAACAGCAGCTGCAGATGGATCTTATTACACGGAAAAGCAATATATAGTAGGAACCATTACACAAAGAGTAAAATTAAAAGATGATAAGGGTGCTGCTCTTCAATATGTATATAACTATGGAGGACAATATACAGAAGCATATGGTGAAACATTAGTAGGAAAAGCGCCATATAAGAGTGATAATCCTAAAAATGGACAATATGTTCAACCAACTACACAAGATATTTATTGTAATGTAAATTGTACAGAAGTTGTTACAGTAGAATATGGGCCACCAGTTGCTTCTGCTGCTGGACTTTGCTTTGAATATAAAGTAAAAACAACGAGCCGTATCAATTGTACTTCTAAGCTTGAGACCACGCCAAAAGACGACCCACAGTACTGTAAACCAACCGCGTCTTGTATCACTCCAAAGCCTCCATCTCCACCAGTAAGAACTTACTATTATTATGACCCTGAAGGTCCTAATGAAGACTTCGATATGTGTGTAACAGCATGTGATGGTGGAAAATATACCGACGAATGTACTCATTATTGTTACAACGAAGTATATGGAACATCAAGCAGTGTTCTAAAGAACAAAGTAGTTGATTTTTCAGAAGTAATAGAAAAACTAAGAAATCAGAACCCAATGGCTAAGAATTGTGATAATTCAAAGAACTTCTTCTATAGTATAGGAAGCACTATTAAGTGGAGACAAGTTGACTGTGTTGCTACTCCATATTTAAGTGAAGATGGAAAATATCATGGTACCTATACATATGTTAAAAACTATGCCAACGGCGGAGGAATTCCATGTGCCATGAGCTGTGTCCTAGAATGTAAATGGACAAAATGTGGCAACGGTGGAAAAGATGTTTATCTAAATGCAGGAGAAGCAGAAAGAGACGCTGCAAAGAATCAAATAGTTTATGATAAAGCAAAAACAGCTTGTGATAGCTTTATAAAATGTAACACAACCACTGCTGAATTCTCTATCGATGTAACTTATAATTATCCAGAAAGTAAAAAAACTGGTGCAAATATTCACTTCCCATATTCAGACAATGATCAAACAACAAAGGATACAATTACATATACAAAAGATAGCATTACCTGTAGTAAAACCAAAGCAAATTCAACACTTAATTTTGGCGATGGATGCTACTTATGTAATAAAAAGGAACCAGGAGAAGTATCTTATCAAACAGAATGGGGACTACCTCCAACCTGGATTAATAAGAAAAACGGTGTGATCTCATATTCTGATGAATATCAAGGAAATGATTCATGGATCAAGAAAAATAAATTCTGTCTACCATTAGATGCAACCAGTACAAACGTAGAATGGTGGAATGCTTACTATGAAGCAAGAGCAACAGAAAAAGGTATTGAATTCTCTTATGAAGATCAAGATTACATGAATGGTATAGATGCAACAAAATGTACTGCTACTAGTTGCGAAAGCGTAAAATCAAGCACAACAGTAAAAGATTACAACATCAATGCTCATGCTAAAAACTTTGGTATGTTCAGTTGGAATATTGATATCTCATGCTTCTATGCAACCAATACAGATACTGCTAGATTTGCAGACAACAAGTCTTGTAAGAGTGATAATTGTTCAACTGGTTATACGATTCGATCAGTAGATTTGCAACAGATGTTCCCATCAAGTACAGATGACAATTCAGAAAGAAGTCCTGGATTTAACTGGAGTACGTATGCTTCTGTTACAAAAGAAAAATTAGATACACCAGGTGTTGTACAAGAAAAGAATGAGAAATATACTTCTTATCCATCTCTATACAAGGAATGGGTAGAAGCAGAAAACTACAATGTTTATTCAGATGATTATCTAGATTATTATGTTAAACTAACAAAAGAAAGTATTAGTGAAATCAAAAAAGCAGATGTCACAAATTATGCAAACTTTGAAGGACAAGCAGAAGTATTAAAATCATCACCTGTTGTAAACTATCTAAGCCCATTACTTAGAGGTCAAGCAAGAGAAACCTTCAAGATAAGTGATGTGTCTTACCCAAGCCTTTCAGTATTAAGATGTAATAACATTGGTAAGCATCTTGGCGGGAAAGAAGGATATATGGCAGATTGTTTAGACTATGAAGAACTAGAAACAAAGGAGAGTGGTACGAATGAATAAAGGAATATTAACAGTCGGAATCATTCTACTTAGTGTGATTGCTTTACTAATGATTAATTTACTAACCAATTATTCAACAGGTAGTGAATTAGACTACTACTTAGTAAAAGAAACAGCAGATGCTGCGATGGAAGACTCTATTGATTTGGTATATTTAAGAACATGTGGATTATATCGAATCGATAAAGAAAAATTTGTAGAAAACT
>JAFRIU010000016.1 GCA_017432645.1 Bacilli bacterium | reverse complement strand
TTTATATTCATCTTCATCATCTTTTGGAAGAATCGTTTTTTCAATTATAATTAATTTTTGAGCTTCTTCGTAATACTTTCGAATAGGAATTTCATAGTCTCCACTTTTTACTTTTAAAAGTAGGGCTTCTAGTTCTTTTAAAATTTGAAGTTTTCTTTCTACGATGTTTTTTTCTTGAAAATTTAAATTTTGGTATTGCTCTTCTTTATCTTGGATTTCAGCACGAATCGGTATAAATTCTTTTTCAAAATTTGGATATAGGATTCCTTCTATGGATGAAGAATTTCCATTTAAAAGCTCGTTTAATAATGATAGTAAGTAGGGAAAATAGTTGACATCATATTCGAAATGATAAATTGGAACTAATAGTTTTTGATTACAATTGCTGGGTTCCATTATTACTGTTTTTTTATATTTACTAACTGTGTAAGTAGGAAAGTGTTCATTGTTTTCTCCATTTAATCTCTTGATAGGATGATCTAGAGGTCCGTGAGGAGATTTATAATCATAATGTCTTACATTACTTGCTTCTGTCTTTAAGATTTCGCAAAATGCTAATATTTGATCTTCATCAAAAGTAATATCATAATGGATATGATTCTCTCCTTGTCGTTTTTCATATGTAATTGTTTTCATGTTTGCCTCTTTTCCGTCTTATAGTATAACAAAGGTGTTTTCCTAGAACAAGCTATTCTTCTATAGATAAATAGATATACTTTTCTAGCCATTGTTTTAGTTTTTCTACATCTTGGTATCTTTCTATATCCTCATTGGATTCTGCATCTAGATAAGCAATTATTTTTTGATTTTGAATGATAATAATAGATGGAGCATATTTCACTTTAGGATAAAAAAGTGTTTTCTTAAATTCCGCAAAAGGAATGGATACGAAGTCTATATGATGGGTTTCCATAAATTCTTTAAAAATACTTTCACAAGATATTGGAAAACTACAAAAACTATTATAAGTATAAAGAATATAAGTTTCTTCTTTGTTCTTTTCTAATTCTTTTTTCTCTACTTTTATAAATTCTCCACTTTCTTCTTTATAATACTTTTCTGATAAATAAATTCTTTCTAAAGGTTGTTCCTTTTTATTTTGATAAAATATGAAAGATAGAATAAGAATAAGCAGAAAAAAAAGAATCAATAGGATCTTTTTTTTCATTTTTCCACCTCTGTTAAGGAATCAAAATCAATATCATGATAAGTCACTTTCCAAAAAGCATAGTTATCTTTCTCTTTTATAGAAACATTGTGTTTTCCATTATAGTACCAGTATCCTCCAACATTATAAATCTTGTTTTCATCCCAGCCTAGAGATACTAAGAGGTTTTTGGTCATACCAGCATAGCCTCCTCCTCCACACATTAGGAAGATATTTTTGTCTTTTGGAAAATAGTATTCTAAATACGCTAATGATTCTTTATAATTTGCTTCATACGTGCCATCTTCTTTTTGAGTATATAGAGTTTTACCTGTATAGGAGTTGCCTACTTCTTCGGGAAGTCCTTTTACTTCTGTTAAAAGTGGATAAGGAACAACTTCAAAGCCTTCTACATATCCTGATAGATAAGAGTCTCCGCCGATTGCTTCATAGTTACCTGGATCTTTTAACATTCTCATATCTCTATAAACAGAATCTTTTCTGTTTAAGTACTTATCAATGGTTTCTTCATTGATATTCTTATCAATTCCTAAAGTCCCTCTTTCTCCTTCTGTTACTTCTGGTTTAGGAAGAGAAGCTAACTTCTCTGTATTTCCTACTCTATAGCCAAGAGATAGTCCTACTAGTACAGATATTAAAACGATTCCTAATATTTTTAAATTTTTCATATTTTCACCTCATCTTTTTTCATTTTATCATAGTGATAAAAACAATTCTATCTTTTCTTATCATTAGTGTACCACAAAGTATAAAAAAAGAAAGTATTTTACTTTCTTTTTTAATAATCTAAATTTTTACTAATACATTAGATGTTCTTAAATTTGAATTGCCACTATTTGTAATAATCCAATTTTGAGCAGTAGAATCCTTAACCCAAATTAAGCCGGTTGTATTCATATCAAGGAATATAGCTTCATAACTTTCAACATTGGTAAAATCAAATGTAGACAAGTCTAATTCTAAGTAATCATTAGCAGCACCTGTATCAGCAAACATATAAGACATATTCGTTACACTGGTTGTATCAAAGCTATTTCCCAAATCCAAGGCAAATAGTGGATTACTATAACCTGTACAGTTAAACATACCAGACATATTCGTTACATTAGATGTATCAAAGTTGTCTCCTAAATCTAAGGTGAATACCGTACTACTATATCCTGTTTCATCGAACATTCCTATCATATTGACTACATTTGAAGTATCGAAAAGGTCACCTAAATTTAACGTGAAGTCCTCACTAGCATAGCCTGTAGCACGGAACATACCCTCCATATTTGTTACCTCTGAAGTATCAAAGTTATCTCCTAAGTTTAAAGCAAAATTTGGATCATTATGTCCGGTATGAGCAAACATAAGGGACATATCTGTTACCTCGGAAGTATCAAAATTATCGCCTAAGTCTAATGTGAAGGCTGCACTACTAAAGCCTGTGTTAAAAAACATGCGAGACATATCCGTTACATTGGATGTATCAAATTTATCACCTAAATTTAACGTGAAATTCGTATTAGCTTCTCCAGTGCTCTCAAACATAGAAGACATATCCGTTACACTTGAAGTGTCAAAGCTTTCTCCTAGATTCAAAGTAAATCCTGTGCTTACATAGCCTGTTCGATAAAACATATTGCTCATGTTAGTTACCTTAGATGTATCAAAATTGTCGCCTAAATTTAATGTGAAGGTCGTACTATCGCAACCTGTCTCCTGGAACATGCGAGACATATCGGTTACATTAGATGTATCAAATTTATTGCCTAGATTTAACGTACCAGCAATACCTGTAACGGCGAACATAGAAGACATATCCGTTACATTAGATGTATCAAACTTGTCACCTAAATTTAATGTGAAGTTTGAACTATTACTTCCTGTCCGTAAAAACATACCAGACATATTTGTAACATTTTTAGTGTCATAATTGGTTAGATTTAGTGAGTCTAAATTTTCGAAATATGAGAACAAATCTTGGCTATAAGTATTCGCAATTACTCCACCGTCTTGTCCAATATATAGTTCATATTTGCCATCCTGATCTTCATCTAAATACCAAGCCATTATGGATCCATCATGATTTTCTGATGCATCCCAGGATTCAATAGCACTGGTTGGTACTATTTTGCGACTTTGAGTTGCGATAGATTCAAAATCATTTTTATTAATGTTACTAAAAACGCTTGAGCTTAACATTCTAGATGTACATCTTACATATAGAGTTGTGCTAGATGTTGCAGTAGTTGGGATATAAATTCCATCACTTGCATAGCTTTCACCAAATCCTTGTGGGTTTGTATTTAAAGAGCATTCATATCCTGCTTTTTCTACTTTTGGTAATGGAATTTGTACTGCATTCCAATTTGCAACTAGTGTTACGGTGCCGGCAGAACTTCTTAATTCACTAAAAGTTGTTGTATTGGAGTTCATTCCAACTTTTGTTGTTCCATCCCATGAATTGCTTGGAGCTTCTACTAATCCTTCTTCATACTTTGCTGTTCTTGGATCAAGGTTTTCTGCTGTCCAACCAGCAAATTCTTGTTCGTCGCTTACACTTACTACTGCTGTGTCTTCCATCATTATACTTGCACCTTGACTATTCGCATCAATATTTATTGTGAATGTCTTACTTGGCTTACCAACAGAAATACTCTCATCTGAAGTTGCAGTTGTAATTAGTGATGGAGCAAATTGATTTTGGGTACCTCCATTTAATCGATACTCTATATTATAGTTGTATATTGTACTTTCTAAATTTACATATTCAATCGGAAATGTCTCTGGAAGAGCATTGGTTGCTATCGATTTATTCGTAACTGGATCTACCCAGGTTCCTCTAGAATTCTTATAATAGATTTTCATATCTTCTACATCATTAGAAGCAATTGTCTTAGCTGCTAACATGATATGTTGAATCGTAAGAGTTCCATTATAGTTTTCCGTTTTATCTCTAGTAAA
>JAFRIU010000015.1 GCA_017432645.1 Bacilli bacterium | reverse complement strand
GCTAAATTAACAAAAGAAGATTTTATCAGTAGTTTAAAAGAAATGAATTTATTAGAAATTAAAGAATTAGTAGATGCAATGAAGGAAGAATTTGGAGTTGATCCAAGTGCTGTAGCAGTAGCTGCACCAGTTGCTGGAGCTGCAGTTGCAGATGAAGGACCAAGTACAGTTACTGTATCTATCGCTGAAGCAGGAGCTGCTAAGGTTGCTGTTATTAAAGTTGTTAAAGATATCACTGGTTTAGGATTAAAAGAAGCTAAGGATATCGTTGATGCTAATGGTGTTGTAAAAGAAAATATCCCAGTAGCAGAAGCTGATGAAATCAAAGCTAAGCTTGAAGAAGCTGGAGCTACAGTAGAAGTTAAGTAATTAACTTCTTTTTTTTCGAAAAAGTGTTGACTTTGTCGATTTTTCTGTTATAATTGGATTAGCATAGAAAAGATACAGAAAATTAATTGAAACGATTTTTTTTAGTGTTTCTATTAATTTTCTTGATTAGTATTGAAGAATATTAAGAAGATTTATCACGTTCTATGTGAAGTGTGATTTGAGAGAAAGAAAACTCTTTGTAGCAAGTGCGCTTTTTTATTTACTGATAATGAATAAGAAAGGGTTGAAAAAACTCGGCTGATGAAGCTTTGGAAGGGATTTATAGTGGGGCTTTTTGGTGATGATAGATTATCTACGGGATAGTTGATGCATTGCTGAGAAAATCTTGTTACTCCTGCTATCGGTTGCATTTCTGAGGTGGTTTCTCAAGAAGGATGAGCGCTACTAGTCGTAAATGAAAGCGATGTTTGTCTTAGCGGATGAATGGGTAGTTCTTAAAAAACCAGGTTATAAGTTTTTTATCAGATGATTTATAACTTAAAAGGTAATTTAAATCGAAGTTGGTTTATTTGTATTTTTTGATCATAAGTTTTTCATTGCTTATGATTTTTTGTTTTCTCTGAACTTGTTTTTTTCCTTTTTCATTGCTATAATGAATAAGAATTAAGATTGGGGTGTTTTTATGAGTTCTATTGATCCAGTTCATGTATTTCAGAACTTTTCTGATATAGAAGAAGAGCTTGATTTGATGGAGAAATCTTTTCAGAATATTCAAAGGAATCTAAAGAAAGTATTACATCAAAAGACGTTAAGGGAAAATGAGAAGGCTTTTTGTGAGAATTTAATTCATAAGTGTGATGGACAGTCTATTGCATCTGCTAAGTTAAAAAAAAGAGCTCAAGTTATCTATTCTGATTCATCTACTCATTTTTTAGATCAAAAGATGGATAAATTAGCGAGAAAAATGGAAGATCTTTAGAGAGGTAAGTATGAAAAAGGAAGAAAAAGATCAAATTGTTCAAGAATTAATGAATGAGACAGAGCGATTAAAGAAGATTTTATATCGATTAGAAAAAGCTCTTCACTTTTTTTCTACAAAAGAAGTGAAGGAATATAATTTCTTATCAGAAGAGATATCTACATTTTTAAAAGATAGTCTTTTACAGATTAAATATGATGTAGCCTTTATAGAGGATTTAGAAAAGAATCTTCCTTATTTAAAATCTATTTTAAAATAAGAAAAAAAAGGTTGACAGAATAGGTACATTGTTGTATTATATGTTTCGAAAGGGAGAAAAATAAGTAAAATAAGTTATTTTTCTTCTTCTTTTTTTGTTCTGGGTGATGGAATGGGTCAATATTTTGAAAATCAGGTTTTACCTAGTAAGATGGTAAAAACAGAATGTTTCGTTTTAGGGAACAAATTTATTTTTTATACCGATAATGGTGTTTTTTCGAAGGACGGTTTGGACTTTGGCAGTAGACTTCTTCTTGAAACAATCCCGCTTGAAGAAGTTGGAGGCAAAGTTCTTGATATGGGTTGTGGTTACGGTGTGTTTGGAATTGTTCTAGGTAAGATACTTTCTTGCACAGTGGATATGGTTGATGTGAATTTAAGAGCACTTCATTTGGCAAAAATGAATGTCTCAGAGAATCATTGTGATCATATTTCTGTTTTTGAGAGTGATGTTTATCAAAATGTGCATTCTAAGTATTCCTGTATTATTACCAATCCTCCAATTAGGGCTGGTAAGAAAGTAGTCTATGATATAGTGATGAAGGCTCGAGATTATTTAGAGAAGGATGGCCATCTTTTCTTGGTAATTCGTAAGGAGCAAGGTGCAAAATCGCTAATTATTGACTTAGAAAAAGAGTATAGTGTAGAAGTACTGGCAAAAAAGAAAGGCTTTTTTGTTTTGAAATGTAGTTCTATAGACAACGAAAAATAGTGGGGTGAATATAGTGTCATATAAGATTGTAAAATGTGGTGACTATCGAGAAAGAAGAAATTTCTCAAGAATTAGAAAATCTTATGAATTGAAAGATTTATTAGAGATTCAAAAAAAATCTTATCAATGGTTTGTTGACGAAGGTATTAAAGAAGTATTTGAAGATTTATTTCCAGTAGAAAATTTTTCTGGAACTTTATCGCTTGAGTTTGGAGATTATCGTTTAGATGAACCAAGATATTCTATTAAAGAAAGCAAAGATCGTGAAACTACTTATTCTGCACCTTTAAGAGTAGAGGTTCGATTATTTAATAGAGAAACTGGAGAAGTAAAAGAACAGGAAATCTTTATGGGTGATATGCCTATTATGACAGATTCTGGTACGTTTGTTATTAATGGTGCTGAACGTGTAATTGTTTCTCAATTGGTTCGTTCTCCTAGTGTATATTTTAATCGTGAGATTGATAAAAATGGCCGTGAATTAATTACCAATCAAATTATTCCTAACCGTGGTACTTGGTTAGAGTTTGAAGTGGATGCAAGAGATGTTTTGTATGTTAGAATTGATCGTACTAGAAAAGTTCCTATTACGACTTTACTTCGTGCATTTGGTCTTTCTAGTGATGAAGATATCTTTAAAGTGTTCGGAGAAGATGACTATATCAAGAATACGATTGCGAAGGATTCTACTAAGAATACAGATGAAGCTTTGATTGAGATTTATGAAAAATTAAGACCAGGAGAACCAGCTACTTTGGATTCTTCTAAGAACCAAATCATTACGAGATTCTTTGATGAATTCCGTTATGATTTATCTAAAGTAGGACGTTATAAGTTTAATCGTAAATTAAATGTTGTAGATCGTCTACTTAATCAAACTCTTGCAGAAGATATTACAAAAGATGGTAATGTTGTTCTTGAAAAAGGAACGATTATTACAAAGGCTAATATGCCTCAATTAGTAGAAGCTTTAAATGCCGGATTTGGTGTTATTGAAGCAAAGGTGAATGAAGAGTTAGATTCATTCAATAAGATTCAAATTGTTAAGATTATTAACCCAACAGATAAGAAAAAGAAATTAGTCGTTATTGGAAATGATCAAGATCTTGATATTAAGAGATTAACAATTTCTGATGTTTATGCCAGTGTTTCTTATTACTTAAACTTATTACATGGTGTTGGTAATTTTGATGAAATTGACCATTTAGGAAATAGACGTATTCGTCAAGTTGGAGAATTATTACAAAACCAATTTAGAATTGGTGTTTCTCGTATGGAGAGAGTAATCCGTGAGAGAATGACTACTCAAGAGATGGAAGAAGTTACTCCAAAGACTTTAATTAATATTCGTCCTGTTACTGCTGCTATGAAAGAGTTCTTTGGTTCTTCACAACTTTCTCAATTTATGGACCAAACAAACCCAATTGCAGAACTTACAAATAAGCGTCGTTTAAGTGCTTTAGGACCTGGTGGTTTGTCTCGTGATAGAGCGGGTGTAGAAGTTCGTGACGTTAATACTTCTCACTATGGTAGAATTTGTCCGATTGAGTCTCCAGAAGGACCAAACATTGGACTTATTACTTCTCTTGCTAGTTATGCAAAGATTGATGAATATGGATTTATTATGACTCCTTATCGTAAGGTAGTAGATTCTCAAATTACAGATGATGTAGAGTATTTGACTGCTGATGAAGAATTAGATTATGTTATTTCTCAATCTACTGTAGAAACAGATAAAGATAATAAGATTATTGCGGAACAAGTTAATGCTCGTTTCCGTGGAGAAAATATTTTAGCTACTCCTGATCAAGTAGATTATATTGATGTTAGTCCACAACAAGTTGTTTCTGTTACAACAAGTTGTATTCCATTCTTGGAACACGATGATGCTACTCGTGCATTGATGGGAGCTAACATGCAACGTCAGGCAATGCCTTTAATTAAAACAGAAGCGCCTTTAGTTGGTACTGGTGTTGAGTTTGTTGCTGCTAAGGACTCTGGAGTTGAAGTAATTGCTAAGAGCGATGGTGTTGTTGAGTACGTAGATGCTAAGAGAATTGTTGTTAAGACAAAAGAAGGTAATGAAGAATATACATTAGCGAATTTTGAACTTGCAAACTCTAGTATTTGTTCTCATCAAAGACCAATTGTTCATGTAGGAGATAAAGTAAAAGCAGGAAAGACTATTTTGGCAGATGGAAACTCTACTGATAAAGGAGAACTTGCTTTAGGTAAAAATATGACAGTTGCCTTCATGACATTTAATGGTTATAACTATGAGGATGCTGTTATTTTAAATGAAAATCTAGTAAAAGATGATAAATATACGTCTTTGCATTTAGAGGATTATGAAATGCAATGTCGTGAAACAAAACTTGGACCAGAGGAAATTACAAGAGATATTCCAAATGTTTCAGAAGAAGCACGTCGTAATTTGGATGAAAATGGTATTGTAACGATTGGTACAGAAGTAAAAGAGGGAGATATTTTAGTTGGTAAAGTAACTCCTAAGGGTATGGCAGAACTTACTTCTGAAGAAAAATTACTTCATGCTATCTTTGGAGAAAAGACGCGTGAAGTAAGAGATACTTCTTTACGTGTTCCACATGGTGGAGATGGAATTGTTCACGATATTAAAATTTATTCTCGCAAGGATAATGATGAATTACCTGCAGGAGTTTCTAAAGTTATTCGTGTATATATTATTCAAAAACGTAAGATTCAAGTTGGAGATAAGATGAGTGGACGTCACGGTAACAAGGGTGTTATTTCACTTATCCTTCCACAAGAAGATATGCCATATTTACCAGATGGTACGCCAGTAGATATTATGCTTAATCCACAAGGTGTTCCTTCTCGTATGAACTTCGGACAGATTTTGGAAATTCATATGGGTATGGCTTGCAATAAACTTGGTGTTCATATTGCGACTCCTGTATTCGATGGAGCACATATTGATGACATTAAAGCTATGATGAAGGAAGCTGGTATGGATGAGGACGGAAAGACTGTTCTTTATGATGGTCGTACCGGAGAACCTTTTGATCATAGAATATCTGTTGGTGTTATGTATATGATTAAACTACACCACATGGTTGATGATAAGTTACATGCACGTGCAACTGGTCCATATTCTTTGGTTACTCAACAACCTCTTGGTGGTAAAGCTCAATTTGGTGGTCAAAGATTTGGAGAAATGGAAGTTTGGGCATTATATGCTTATGGAGCAGCTCATACATTACAAGAAATTTTAACAGTAAAATCTGATGATGTTCTTGGACGTGTTAAGGTATATGAGTCTATTATTAAAGGACAAGAAATCAATCAAGCCGGTGTTCCTGAATCTTTCCGTGTACTCATGAAAGAATTCCAAGCTTTAGGATTAGATGTTTCTATTATTAATGATAATGGTGAAACATTACAATTAAAAGAAATTGAAGATGCTGAAGATCATGATGATTCTGCAACTAACTTTGAAGAAATTGATACTCCAGCTAAAGAAATTATTGACGATTTATCTCCTTCTGGTGAAGAAGAAAACGATGAATTTGATGAAGAGGATGAATTTGATGAAGAGGATGAATTTGAAGATGATGAGGAATTAGCTGATTTTGCTGATTTTAGTGAGGAAGGAGAAGATATTTAATGATAGATGTTAATAAATTTGAAGCATTAAAGATTGGAATTGCTTCTCCTGATAAAATTCGTGAATGGTCTTATGGTGAGGTAAAGAAGCCTGAGACGATTAATTATCGTACTTTAAGACCAGAAAGAGACGGATTGTTCTGTGAAAAGATTTTTGGACCAACTAAAGATTTTGAATGTGCTTGTGGTAAATACAAGAGAGTTCGTTATAAGAATATTATTTGTGACCGATGTGGTGTAGAAGTTACTCGTTCTAAAGTTCGTCGTGAGCGTATGGGACATATTGAACTTGCTACTCCTGTATCTCATATTTGGTTCTTTAAAGGTGTTCCTTCTCGTATGGGGCTTGTTCTTGATATGAGTCCAAGAGATTTGGAAGAAGTATTATATTTTGTAAGTTATGTTGTTATTGATAAAGGAAATACTCCTTTGGAAAATAAGCAAACTTTATCTGAAAAAGAATATAGAGCTTATTATGAAAAATATGGTACTGGTTTCAAAGTAGGAATGGGTGCTGAAGCTATCAAAGAACTTTTAAAGAAAATTGATTTAAAGAGTGAAATTGATGCTATTGAAAAAGAATTAGAGGGATCTCAAGGTCAAAAGAGAACTCGTTTACTTAAGAGATTAGATGTTTTAGATGCTTTCTATCAATCTGGAAACAAGCCTGAATGGATGATCATGGATTGTATTCCGGTTATTCCTCCAGAATTAAGACCTATGATTCAATTAGATGGTGGAAGATTTGCTACATCTGATTTGAATGATTTATATCGTCGTGTTATCAATCGTAATAATCGTTTGAAAAAGCTAATTGATTTAGGAGCTCCTGCTATCATTATTCAAAATGAAAAGCGTATGCTTCAAGAAGCTGTCGATGCTTTATTTGATAATGGACGTCGTGGAAGAAGTGTAACGGGTGCTGGAAACAGAGCTTTGAAGTCTATTTCTTCTATGTTAAAAGGAAAGCAAGGTCGTTTCCGTCAAAACTTACTTGGAAAACGTGTCGATTATTCTGGACGTAGTGTTATCGTTGTTGGTCCATCTCTTAAGATGTATCAATGTGGTATTCCAAAGGAAATGGCTCTAGAATTGTTTAAACCTCATGTTATTCATGGTTTAGTAAGTAAAGATATTGCTCATAACATTAAAGCAGCTAAGAGATTGATTGATAATCAAGATTCTGTAGTTTGGGATATTGTAGAAGAGGTTATTAAAGAACATCCTGTTATGTTAAACCGTGCTCCTACTTTACACCGCTTAGGTATTCAAGCATTTGAACCTGTTTTGGTTGGTGGCAAGGCTATTCGTTTACATCCACTTGTTTGCCCTGCTTTTAATGCAGACTTCGATGGAGACCAGATGGCTGTTCACGTTCCACTTTCTGAAGAAGCTCAAGCTGAAGCTAGATTATTGATGTTAGGATCAAATAATATTCTACATCCAAAGAGTGGAGATCCGATTGTTACTCCTTCACAGGACATGGTTTTAGGTAATTACTATATTACTATGGAAAAAGCTGGTGAGGCTGGAGAAGGTAGAGTATTTAAAAATACAAATGAAGCTTTAATGGCTTATGAAAGAAGAGAAATTACTCTTCATACTCGTATTGCTGTTCCTGTTAATTCTTTCAAGTATAAGTTATTTACAGAACAACAAAAGGGTAAGTATTTAGTAACTACTGTTGGTAAGATTAAATTTAATGAGATTTTACCAGATACCTTTGCTTATGTAAATGAGCCAACTGATGAGAATATTTCTAATATTACTCCAAATAAATACTTCTTAGAAAAGGGAACGAATATTCCTGAAGCAATCAAGGCTATGCCTTTGGTAAATGCTTTTGCAAAAGGTACTTTAGAGAAGATTATTGCTCAAGTATTTAAGCGCTATAAGACAACAGAGACTTCTATGATGCTTGATAATTTGAAAGACTTAGGATTTAAGTATTCTACCGTTTCTGGAATTACTGTTAGTATGTCAGATGTCGTTACTAGTAAGAAGAAACCAGAGATTATTGAAGAAGCACAAAAGATTGTTGAAAAGATTAATAAACAATATAAACGTGGTTTGATTACAGAAGAAGAAAGATTTAATAAGGTTATCGAAACATGGAATAATGCGACTGACCAAGTTCGTGATGAGTTAGATGAATATACGAAGAAAGATTCTGAGAATCCAATATTTGTCATGATGAATTCTAAAGCTCGTGGTAATATTTCTAACCTAACTCAGGTTGCTGGTATGCGTGGAATCATGGCAAAACCAGATGGTACTCCAGTTGAGATTCCAATTATTTCAAACTTTATTGAAGGTCTTAGTGTTGCAGAGTTCTTCTTATCTACCCATGGAGCTCGTAAGGGTTCTGCAGATACTGCTTTGAAAACGGCTGACTCTGGATATTTGACTCGTCGTTTGGTTGATGTTAGTCAAGATATGATTGTTCGTGAAGAAGATTGTGGTACGGATCAAGGCGTTGTTGTTCGTGACTTTATTAATGAACATACAGGTTCTGTTATTGAAAGCTTAAGAGATCGTATTGTGGGAAGATTTGCGAATAAGAAAGTACTTCATCCTGAAACAAAAGAAGTAATTGTTGATAAATTACAATTAATTACGGATACAATTGCTGATAAGATTGTTGCTGCAGGTATTAAAGAAGTAGAGATTAGAACAGTATTAACCTGTAATACAGTAAATGGTGTATGTCAGAAGTGTTATGGACGTAACTTAGCTACTGGTAATTTAGTTGAGATTGGAGAGGCTGTCGGAGTTATGGCTGCTCAATCTATTGGAGAACCAGGAACTCAGCTTACCATGCGTACTTTCCACTCTGGTGGAGTTGCTCATGGTGGAGATGCCGATATCACTCAAGGTCTTCCTCGTGTTCAAGAGTTGTTTGAAGCACGTAATCCTAAGGCAAAAGCTACGATTGCTGAAATCGATGGTACTGTATCTAAGATTAAAGAAGACCATGGTAAATATAAAATTAGTATTACCAATAAACTAGAGACTAAGGAACATGTTACAAATTATGGCTCTAAGTTATGTGTAGAAAAAGGAACTGAGGTTCATTGTGGAGATAAGTTAACAGAAGGAGCTATTAGTCCTAAAGAATTATTATCTGTAACAGATCCAATTACTACACAAGAATATATTCTAAAAGAAGTTCAGTATACTTATCGTTCTCAAGGTGTTGATATTTCTGATAAACACATCGAAATTATTGCTCGTAGAATGATTAGTAAGATTCGTATTGTTGATGGTGGAGATACGAAGTTCTTACCAGGTAGTCTTGTTAACTTCCGTGAGTTTACGGATGGAAATAAAGAGGCTATCATTCAAGGAAAGACTCCAGCTCTTGGACGACCAATTCTTCTTGGTATTACAAAGGCTGCTTTGGAAACAGATTCCTTCTTATCTGCTGCATCCTTCCAGGAAACAACTAGAATTTTAACGGATGCTGCTATTAAAGGAAAAGTAGATAATCTTGCTGGGTTAAAAGAAAATGTTATCATTGGTAAGTTAATTCCAGCTGGTACGGGAAGTCGTGATTATCGCGATGTAGAGTATGAATTAAAGAGTGAATTTGTGGATGAAGAACCACTTGAACAATTAGAAGATCAGTTTATGGAATAAGAAAAGGCTATTCAAAAGAATAGCTTTTTTTGTTCTAACAAGTGATGAATTTGGCAAAAAACTTTAAATATGGTATAATTATCATCGTCAAAGGGAGTAGTTCTGAAAAATTGGATTCGTCAACCGAATAATTCTGGATTCAATAATATGTAAGTATTGAGCAAGACTTTGTACATTTGAATGTACGAAGTTTTGTTTTTTCTTTTCTACATTTAAATTAAAAAAGAAAGTAAGAAAAAATAGGGGGCGAAAATTATGAAAAAATCAGAAAAATTCATTCAAAAATTAAAAAGAGTAGCAATGGATTTTCCAGAAGTAGAAGATGAAGTATATCTATTAATGGAACATATTTCATCATTATTGGAAGAGAAGGGCTTGGAGGCTGTTGACCCAGATACGTTATTTTCTTGTGTAGATGGAGTTCGTAAAGAATTAGCAAAAAGTGAGTATGATCCAGATAGAAAAATTATGGGAAGTTACGGATAGAGAAGAGGAAATGTTTCGGTATTTTTTAGCTAAAGGTATCATGAAGAAAATGTTTATTAGTAGTCAATTACCAGAAGATAAAAGTTATGATTTGTTTGTTGAGGATCAACCTTGCTATACTTTATACGGTGCTGGAGCAGTATTCGGATTAAAAAGAAGAGATTATCCATATCATACATCTATGCATATTACGCCAAGTGTTGTTACAGTAAGAGATCTTACTGGAGAAGAAATTATTTGGCAGAGACCGTTATTACAAGAAGGAAAGAAAAAATAAGTATTATAAAACGTAAGGGGGATAATAATGGAAAAAATAGTTTTAGAAGATGCTAAAGAGAAGTTTTTAAAAGCTAGATAGTTATGCCCAGGAAAACCTGAAGCTATGTATTTTATTACCGATTACGTTGGAACTAGAATTGGTGATAGAGTTACGCCTTTAGATTTGAGTGACCAAATATTAGATGTTGCAACTCACTTAATTGGTGCTGGTTCTATTGAGAATCAAGATGTTTATTCGTTAATGCACTTATTAAAAATTAAGTTTTATTCAACTGAAGTCAAAAAACAGATATCTAGTTTTCCACAAGTTGTTGATGCTCTTGCTGATGAAAAGTTTGCAAGTGTTTTCCGTAAGTTTTGGGATTCTTGTCTTGTAGGTTCTATTTTTGAAGAAGATCCAAAGAAGAAGAGCCTATAAATAATTTAGTATTAGTAATAAACAAGTAAGCATATAAAGATGATTACTTGTTTTTTGTTGTTTTATCAAATAATTGTTGACTTCTGAAATGGCTAGTGATATATTATTAGTGCTGGTTAAATGTCTTTGCTTTTCGGCAAAGATTTATTTAAAGGGTAAAATGATACACCTGGATATGTGTAAAGAAAGGAGAATGGTTTAATGCCTACAATTAATCAATTAGTTCATAATAGTCGTAAGGACAAAGTTAGAAAAAGTAAAGCACCTGTGCTTTTGGTGGGTTTGAATACTATTAAGAAAGTAACAACGGATAATCCTGCCCCTCAAAAACGTGGAGTTTGTACTCGTGTTGGTACGAAAACACCTAAGAAACCTAACTCTGCTTTGCGTAAGTATGCGCGTGTTCGTTTATCTAATGGAAAAGAAGTAGATACTTATATTCCAGGAATCGGACATAATTTACAAGAGCATAGTGTTGTATTAGTTCGTGGAGGACGTGTTAAGGACTTAATCGGAGTTCGTTATCATATCATTCGTGGAACATTAGATACTGCTGGTGTTAAAGATCGTAAGCAAGGACGTAGTAAATACGGAGCTAAAAAAGCAAAATAATATAAAATTTGAAGGGAGGATAATAAAATGCGTAAAAGACGTGCAGTAAAAAGAGATATTTTACCAGATCCAATATATAATTCAAAAATTGTTGCAAAACTAATCAATACAGTTATGTTAGATGGTAAAAAAGGTATTGCTCAATCTATCGTTTATGAAGCTTTCAATACTGTAAAAGATAAAACAGGAAAAGATGCTTTAGAAACGTTTAATGAAGCAATGGAAAATATAAAACCTCAACTTGAAGTAAAGAGTCGTCGTGTAGGTGGTTCTAACTATCAAGTTCCTGTTGAGGTTACTCCAGCGAGAAGTCAAGCTTTAGCCCTTAGATGGTTAACAAAGTATTCTCGTGAGCGTGGAGGAAAAGGAATGGCTGATAATTTAGCTAATGAAATTATTGATGCAGCAAATGGAACAGGAGCAGCTGTTAAGAAACGTGAGGATACTCATAGAATGGCTGAAGCTAATAAGGCCTTTGCTCATTACAGATGGTAGGAAGGAGTAAAAAGAGATGGCAAGAGATACGTCTTTAGAGAAGACAAGAAATTTCGGTATTATGGCACATATTGATGCCGGAAAAACCACCACTACAGAAAGAGTTTTATTCCATACGGGTAAAATTCATAAGATTGGTGAAACTCATGATGGTGAAAGTCAAATGGACTGGATGGATCAAGAGCAAGAGCGTGGTATCACTATTACTTCTGCAGCTACTACAGCTTATTGGAAGGGATATCGTTTTAATATCATTGATACCCCAGGACACGTAGACTTTACAATTGAGGTTTCTCGTTCTCTTCGTGTATTAGATGGAGCCGTTGCTTTAATCGATGCACAAGCAGGAGTTGAACCTCAAACTGAAACTGTTTGGAGACAAGCTTCAGAATTTAAAGTACCTAGAATTATTTTTGCAAATAAAATGGATAAGATGGGTGCTAATTTCGAATATAGTTTAAAAACGATTAAAGATCGTTTAGGAGTTAATGCTAAGCCTATTGAATGGCCAATTGGAGCAGAAGATAACTTTACTGGTGTTATTGATTTAATTACCATGAAAGCTTATCAATATGATGGAAAACAAGATGAGGAAGCTGTAGAAATTCCAATTCCTGAGGATTTAGCAGCTATTGCAGAAGAGAAAAGAGCAGATTTAATTGATGCAGTTGCTGAATATGATGATGAAATGATGATGGCTTATCTTGATGGTGGAGAAGTTACTAATGAAATGATCAAGAGAGCTATTCGTAAAGGATGCTTATCTGCTGAATTCTTCCCAGTGATGTGTGGTACTGCTTTAGGTAATAAGGCAATTAAGTTATTACTTGATGCTGTTATTGATTATTTACCAAGTCCAATTGATGTAGAATCTGTTAAGGGTCTTACTATGGATGGTAAAGAAGCAGAAAGACATCCTAGAGATGATGAGGCATTTGCAGCTTTGGCATTTAAAGTTATGACTGACCCATTTGTTGGACGTTTAACTTTCTTTAGAGTTTATTCTGGACATTTAACAAGTGGTTCTTATGTATTAAATTCTACCAAGGATTATAAAGAAAGAATTGGTCGTATTCTTCAGATGCATGCGAATACTCGTAAGGAAATTTCAGATGTTTATACAGGAGATATTGCTGCTGCTGTAGGACTTAAGAATACAACAACAGGTGATACTCTATGTGATGAAAAGAAACCTATTATTCTTGAAAGTTTACATGTTCCAGAACCTGTTATTCAACTTGCTGTTGAACCTAAGAGTAAAGCTGATCAAGATAAGATGGCTTTAGCTTTACAAAAACTAGCAGAAGAAGATCCAACATTCAAAGTTCATACGGATCATGAAACAGGACAAACTGTTATCGCTGGTATGGGTGAATTACACCTTGATGTATTAGTAGAACGTATGAGAAGAGAGTTTGGAGTAGATGCTAATGTTGGTGCTCCACAGGTTGCTTATCGTGAAACGATTAAACAAGCTGGAGATTGTGAAGGAAAATATATCAAACAATCTGGTGGTCGTGGACAATATGGACACGTTTGGGTTAAATTTGAACCAAATCCAGATAAAGGATATGAATTTGTAGATCAAATCGTTGGTGGTGTTGTTCCACGTGAATATATTCCAGTTGTAGATAAAGGATTGCAAGAAGCATTACAAACCGGTATTCTTGCAGGTTACCCTATGATAGATGTTAAGGCTACATTGTTTGATGGTTCTTACCATGATGTAGACTCTAACGAAATGGCTTTCAAGATTGCAGCAAGTTTTGCATTAAAGGAAGCTAAGAATAAATGTATGCCAGTTTTATTAGAACCTATTATGAAGGTTGATGTTACAACACCAGATGAATATTTTGGTAATGTAATGGGAGATTTAACTTCTCGCCGTGGAAAACCTTTAGGACAAGAGTCACAAGGTAATGCAGTAAAACTTAGCGCAATGGTTCCACTTTCTGAAATGTTTGGATATGCTACGAATTTACGTAGTAATACTCAAGGTAGAGCTACTTTCGTAATGTTCTTTGATCATTATGAAGAAGTACCTAAAAACATTGCAGAAGAAATCATTAAAAAGAGTGGAAATTAAAGAAAACTATTCTAAAATAGTTGATAAAATTTTAATTGTTCGATAAAATATATGTTGTAAATGAAAAAGGAGGAATTTATTTTATGGCAAAAGAAAAATTTGATCGTTCAAAACCACATGTAAACGTTGGTACAATTGGACACGTAGATCATGGAAAAACTACAT
The DNA here is from genome assembly GCA_017432645.1 of Bacilli bacterium. Classification (GTDB taxonomy): domain Bacteria; phylum Bacillota_I; class Bacilli_A; order RF39; family UBA660; genus UBA3789. The sequence goes on along the minus strand of JAFRIU010000015.1, from coordinate 1,264 downwards.
TAACTGCTGCTATTACTAAATGTTTAGCTGGAAAGAATGGTAACGTTGCTGTTGATTTCGCAAATATTGATAAAGCACCAGAAGAAAGAGAACGTGGTATCACTATTAATACTGCCCATGTAGAATACAGTACTGATAAGAGACACTATGCTCATGTTGACTGTCCAGGACATGCTGACTATGTTAAGAACATGATTACTGGTGCTGCTCAAATGGATGGAGCAATCTTAGTTATTGCTGCAACTGATGGACCTATGGCACAAACTCGTGAACATATCTTACTTGCTCGTCAAGTTGGAGTACCTAAAATGGTAGTATTCATGAATAAGTGTGATATGGTTGATGATCCAGAACTATTAGATTTAGTAGAGATGGAAATTCGAGACTTATTAAATGAATATGGATTTGATGGAGATAATACTCCAATTATCCGTGGTTCTGCATTAAAAGCTCTAGAAGGAGATCCAAATTGGGTTCCAAAAATTGATGAATTAATGGAAGCAGTTGATACTTATATTCCTACTCCACAAAGAGATAATGATAAACCATTCTTAATGAGTATCGAAGATGTATTCACAATCACTGGTCGTGGTACTGTTGTTACTGGACGTGTTGAACGTGGTACATTAAAATTAAATGATGAAGTTGAAATCGTTGGTATTAAACCAACTAAGAAAACAGTTGTTACTGGAATTGAAATGTTCCGTAAGCAATTAGACTATGCAGAAGCTGGAGATAATGCCGGAGTATTATTACGTGGTATTGCTCGTGAAGAAGTTGAAAGAGGACAAGTTCTTGCTAAACCAGGAAGTGTTACTCCACATCATAAATTCAAAGCTACTGTTTATGTTCTAAGTAAAGAGGAAGGTGGACGTCATACTCCATTCTTCAATAACTATCGTCCTCAATTCTATTTCAGAACTACTGATGTAACTGGTGTTATTACTTTACCAGAAGGAACTGAAATGGTTATGCCTGGCGATAACGTTGATATGAGTGTTGAATTAATTCACTCAATCGCTTTGGAACAAGGAACACAATTCTCTATCCGTGAAGGTGGAAGAACTGTTGGAGCTGGTTCTGTAACGGCAATCGTTGAATAATAAAAAGAGTCGTGAAAACGATTCTTTTTTTGTACGATAATTTGTCAAATCAAGTGCAACAGTTTGTTAAATACTCATTAAATATTTCATTTGGTGTTTTATAATCTAGACATTTTCTTGGTCTGTTATTTAGAAGTTTAAGTACATCTTGAACTTCTTTT
>JAFRIU010000014.1 GCA_017432645.1 Bacilli bacterium | reverse complement strand
TGGATCTACCCAGGTTCCTCTAGAATTCTTATAATAGATTTTCATATCTTCTACATCATTAGAAGCAATTGTCTTAGCTGCTAACATGATATGTTGAATCGTAAGAGTTCCATTATAGTTTTCCGTTTTATCTCTAGTAAACTCATAGTTTCCAATTACATAGCTTCCATTTGGTATGGAAGATGCTGCCATATCTTTTGCTTCTACCTTTATTGCAAACATTAATGTTAGTATTATTATTCCATATATTACTTTTTTCATTTTTCTCACCCTTTTCGATTTTTGCGATTTCAATATCGGGTACATCCACCCTATTTTATGATTACACTACCATTGTACTTTTTACGACATTTTTTGTCAAGGTAAATACCTATCAAAAAAAGACAGATTTTCTGTCTTTTAAATTATAAAATCTATAATCATTCCTATTGCAACTCCTAATAGATAAATGATAGATAGTATGCTTATGTTTTCTTTTAAATTCTTGTTTGTTTTAAATAGTAGTAAGATACCTAATCCCGTTCCAGTTAGAAGTCCAGATAATAACGTTCCAATAGATATTAAGTTAGAAATATATAGTTCTGTTAATACGATACTACTGGCACAATTTGGAATTAATCCTACTAAGCTAGCAAGGAAGTAATGAATGACATCCTTATTTAGTAGTAGTTTCTTTAGGCTATCTTCTCCAACCATGTAGATAATACCATTTAGGAAAAGATTTATTATTAAAATAAACAAACCTACTTTCACCGTGTGTTTTAAACTAGATAAGAAGATGCCTCCTTCTTCACAGTCACAGTGGTCCTTTTCACAAAATTCATGTATAGAATGATTTTCTTTTTCATGACGATATATTATATCAATGATAAAACCAACTAATATTCCTATTATGACTTTAAAACCAATAATTTTTAGAACTATGGAAAAGTCAATCTTTTCACTTAACATGATTGGAAGCATTTCATCACTGGTAGATAAAAATACGGCGATTAGAGTTCCCATTGTGATAACTCTAGATGAAAATAATTGAGAAGCCATAGCACTAAACCCACATTGTGGTAATGCTCCAAGTAGTGCTCCAAATAAAGGTCCTAATCTTTTGTTTTTGCTTAATATTTTTTCATTCTTTTTATCTAGTTTATGCTCTAAGAATTCTAGAAGAAGGAAGGTAACTAATAAGTAAGGAAGGAGTTTTAAGGTATCTATTAAACCATCTAATATACAATCCCACATATTTTTCCCTCCTAAGATAACCAGGAGCGAATTTCATCTTCAGATTCGCTTCCTGTTAATCTTTTGCCTTTATTCCAATTTAAATTAGGATATTCTTTCTTCAAGTCTTCTAAACATTTTTCTACTCCACTGCTACCACTTGTTACAAAAACATCTAATTTTTTTCCTTCTAAATGGTTTTCTTCTATAAAAGTACGAATGATCATGGGAGCGGTGTACCACCATACAGGAAAACCTATTATGATATGATCATAAGCTTCTAGTGAAAAATCTTTTTCTCGAATAGCAGGTCTTGCAGATTGATCCTTCATTTCTAGAGATGAGCGACTATCCTCATCCATCCAATCTAAGTCAGCTTGGGTGTACTTTTCTACTGGTTCTATTTCATATAAATCGGCTGATAAAATTTCGGATAAATACTCTGCTACTTTTCTCGTTACTCCTGTTGCAGAAAAATAACTAATTAGTGTTTTCATTTTTCTCACTTGTCCTTTCTAAATTAATCGTTTGGTAAGCACCTAAGTTTTCTACTTCGTAACCTAAACTCTTTAAGTTTTCATAAGCAATTCCACTTCTTGTGCCACTTTTACAATAAACATATATTTTTTTGTTTTTATCTAATCCTATATTTTCATCGATTTCATCATAAGGAATATTGATAGCTCCTTTGATATGACTTTCAAGATATTCTTCTTTTGTTCTTACATCGACAATGATTGCTTTTTCTTCTTCTATTCTTTCTCTTAATGTTTTTTCTTCCTCTTCTTCTTCACATCCGCATAATGCAAATAGGAAGATTAAACAAATTAGTAATATTTTTCTTTTTTTCATATATTCTCCTTTATTCGCTAATTCTATAGTGACCTACTATATCATTTCTGTATTCTAGAATGTCTTCTTCATAATATCTTTGATAAGGATTAGCATGATGAATCACGTAAGGAATTCCTCTTTTATTTCTTTTATCGGATATAATCCCAATATGTTTTTGAAAAATAATAATATCTCCTCCCTGCCAAGAAGCAATTTCCTTGATATCCTTAGTGAGAGATATTGATTTCCTTTCAAAATAAACTTTTAGATTTTTTACTCTTCTAAAATCAATATTTTTATCTATTTTATCGATGTTATATAAATCTCTATTTTCTTTGATGTCTTCCCATACCAGTTCCATTAAATCATAGCCTGCTTCTTTTAGTCCAAAAGCTACAACATCTGTACAAACTCCATAAGAGTCATTCGGATATCCCGTTTCATAATACTTACTCTTATACTTTGGCTTGGTTGCGATATAGGCTCTTACATTTTGTAAGATATCTGTTTGATCATCTATCCCGTCTTCATCTTTATCTACTGTACTATGAAATGTTTCTATTTGAAAGTCCTCATTCTTATATTTCTTTTCTTGTTTGTTCATTAAAGATGGAATCGTGATTAAGATAGCTAAAAGAATTCCTCCAATTATTATTCTTTTTCTCATGCTACTCCCCTTTTTCTTGAATCTGTTCTAGCCCTTTAGGTGATATTTCTCTAATATCATATTCTTTCATATCTTCTGGTAAAAAAAGTTTTCCCATTCCTATTCTTTTTAATTCTAGAACTTTTGCGTGATATTTCTCAAACATTCTCTTAATTTGATGATATCTTCCTTCTGTCAAAGTAACTATTGCATGATAAGCATCTAAGATGTCTAATTTAGCGGGTTTACAAATACCATCTTCTAGAACAACTCCTTTTTGAAAGGATTCTTCCATCTCTTTGGTTAAAGGAATATCGATTTCTACTTCATATGTTTTTTGAACATGTTTTTTGGGAGATAAAATATTATGAGCAAAAGCTCCATCATCTGTAAGTATCATCATACCAGTTGTATCTTTGTCTAGTCTTCCTGCAGGAAATAGTTTCCTATGACTCCAATTACTTGGAACTAAATCTAGAACGGTTTTTTCCTTTGAATCAGTTGTTGCAGAAACATAGCCTTTTGGTTTATAGAGTAATAAGTAAACATACTTTTTTACTTCTATTTCTTGATTATCTAGATAGATATGATCTGTTTCTGATTCTATTTTTTCTTCGCCTCTTGCTACGATTCTATCATTGACTCTTACTCTTTTGGCATGAATCAATTCTTTGATTTCTTTTCTAGAGTATGCTGTTTGATTTGAAAGGACTTTATCGATTCTTTCCATGGCTTTCCCTTTCTTTCTAGTTTTATTATAAGCTTTTTCTCTTAAAAAACAATCTTTTCTAAAAAAAGCACCTACTATAGATGCTTCTTATGAATATACTTTTGGAGATTCTTTTTCAGAATTATTTGATACAAGCGACTTTAGAACTTTGTCCCATTCTTCTTCCGATATTTCCTCTGGTGTTTTTTTCATATCTTCCGGTGTAATTTCTGGTGTGTAATTGTGAAATTTAGTAGGACCAACAATTTTTAATACACTCGACTCTGATTTGTTAAGTAGTCTTTCAACTCTTTTAGGTGACGCAAGTAAAATACGGGAAGGAAAATATATTTGATAATCTGCTGGTAGTAAGTATAAATATTCTATAGTCGTTTTTTTCTTCCCTTTTCCTTGCTTGAAAAGGGAAGTTAAAACAACTTCGTCACTTAAATTTCTCTTTTCTTGGATGGATCTTATTAGATGTTCATATCTTTCTTCTGTAATGTGAAGATTTTTGGCATCTACATAGTTCTTCTTTAACTCTTGTTGTTTTCTTTTGGCGATAGTTAGTTTCTTCTTGTACTGTTCTATTTTTCTTTGAAGAGCTATGGATTCTTGATTTTCTAACCACTTTTCATTGGCAATTTCTTGTTGAAGAAGATTTTCTATTTCTTCTTCTCTAAGAGGACCTTCTGATAGCCAGTCTTGATAGGCTTTTGTATCTATCATTTTCTGGAATATTCTATCATATTCATCATAAAATTCATCTAAAGATTTTTTAAGAGATGCTATGGTAGAGTCTAATTCTTCTTTCTTTTCTTCAAAGTAGAAAGTTCCTCTTTCCCACTGCTCTATTCTTTTTTCTAATAATTCTATTTTAGAGAAAAGGATTTTCATTTTTCTTTTGGATTTTCTTTTCTCACTATTTAAACTCTTAATTTCTTCCCATAATTCTTTTAATTCTTGTTTTTCTAGGGAACCATCTTTGGAAGGTAACTGTACAAAGCCACTATCTACTAATTGTATTCTTACTTGATTCATAACAGTACCTCCATTCTTACTTTTCTATTTTCTATTAAAAGTCTATCATTCAAACGGGAAAATGTCAATTTGGTCTTCCTTGTTTTTCTTTAAAAAAGTAAAAATAAAATTTTTCATTTTTAAGAACTTAAATATGCTACGTGATAGTTATTTCCGTCAATGGTTTCTGTTGTATTGGTGATTGTGGTATTTTCTTCTATATCACTAACAGTTCCGGAAATTGCTCCCGTTTTTCCTTTTAAAACACCATCGTAGAAATTAAATACACTACTATTGGTTACACCATAGGTAGCTCCCCTTAGGATTGGAGTTGTTTGATCCACTACTCCATCTTTACTTCCTATTGTTAAACTTCCTCCGACATTTTTTACTGCTTCTTGATTTATAGAAATAATAGTGCCTCCTGTTATGGTCATGATTCCATTATTTAGATTTTGAACTGTTGCTCTAATACCGGTAGATGCGTTTAAATATGCAGTACCCGAAATGTTAACTGTTCCACCATCATTATAGATTGCTTGTCTTTGACCAGTTGCAATGATGTTTCCTCCTGTCATAGTAAATTTACCTGTTGAATTATTATTGACTGCTGATGTGGTTGTAGAATTTGTCGTAATCGTTCCACTAATCAGTTTAACTTTTCCCTTATTCACAATTACTGCGCTATTATCTGCACTAGTTAAGGTGTAAGATTGCAAATCTAGAATAACATTCTTGTTAGATGCAATTGTTACATTCTCAATGGTATTTCTAATTAGCTGAATTGTCGTGTCTGTATTGGAAGGAACTGCCGTTAATGCTTCTGCTAATGTATGGTACTCTATTGTTCCTATCTTTGCTACAAACACTTCTGTATTTTCTGTCCAATGAGCAAAACAATCTATATCTGCCGTTACTATCATATTACTTGTAATTTCTGTACCAGTTGTTCGATCTGTAAACCAGCCATCAAAAGTATATCCTGTTAAGGTTGGAATTGGTAATGCTCCTATAGCAGTTCCTCTTCTTACTGTTCTTTCTGTTTCTGAAACCGTTCCACCGTTAGCATCAAATGTAATTGTATTTATTTGGGCTAAAACAGCTGTTTTATAATTGGTTCCATTGATAGTTTCTAACCCATATAAAATTCCATATCCAGTTTCTTTATCTACCACTTTCGTAGGATCGTCGATTGCTTCTGTTTTTCCTTTTAAAATCCCGTCATAGAAATTGAAATTAGTAGTACTTAAAACACCATAGGTTCCTTGAATTACTGGACTAGCAGTATTAATACTACCATCTTTTACTCCAATGGTCATCGCTGCTTTATTATGTACTCCATAGTATCTTTCTGCAACGATTGTGCCTCCAGTAATGGTAAGAGTTCCCGATTCATTTTGTACAGCTGCTCTTTGGTTAGAAGTATTACTTAAGTATGCATCATCAGTAATGGTTACAGATCCTCCAGCAATATAAACTGCTTGTTTGGAACCAGAGGCATAAATACTTCCTCCTGTCATCAATAGACTTCCTCCACTATAGACATTAATTGCCCCTTGTGCAGCATTTGTGGACAATGTTCCATTTGTTATTTTAATGTCTGCATAGTTTTCGATAATTGGCTTAGATTCTATATTGCTTACTGTGAAATTCTGAAAATCAAACACAATATTTTGTCCTGCTGTTGTTGTCAATAGCTCTGCTGTGTTTTTTATTAAACGAATGGTTGTTTCTGTTCCATTCTTTGGAACACTATCAATATCAGATTGTAGTGTTTCAAAATACGTATTACCTATTTTAGCCACTTTATCTACAATTGCAAAAGTGAAGTCTA
>JAFRIU010000013.1 GCA_017432645.1 Bacilli bacterium | reverse complement strand
TGTGCATTATTGATCTTATCCTTATTCGTACTACTCGTATAATCCCAAAAACTTACTGCTTCACTATCATTTAATGTGTATGTTCCATTACTATATGTAAAACTCTTAGAATATTTATACGTATCTGCTGGTTTCGCATAAGAAAAGTTCGTTGAGGATACTGCTCCTACATACCATACTTCATTACAAGTATTATTCGTTGCATTCTTACATACGTATTTATTTGCTTTATCACTATAACTCGTATACCAGTCTGTTCTATTTATCGTTACAGGATCTCCTCCTGTATTTGTTATTGTATACGTTCCATTTCCATTATCCGTGTATCCATCTCCAAATGTATATGTGTAATCATAGTAAGACAAATTATTTCCTGATCCTAATTGGATATAATACATCGTGGAACTGCTTACTCCGGCTATATAATATACACTAGTATTCGTATATGTCTGTGATGTACTCCTAAAAGTATACTTTCCTACTAGGTTTGGATAATCTGATGAAGAACTTACTTTATATGGACTTACCAAATTATACTTATTCGCAGTCGGACTTCCCCATACTGCACTATCTGCATACCAATAACTCGTTGATAGAGACGTTCCTGAATACATTGTCTCTGTATTCATTCCCTTTCCTGCATATACTGTGTTATACATATATCCATTCCATTATAAGCTGGACTATTCGTTCCAGAGTTAAATGCCAACACTCCAAATTGTGAATAGTTAGAACTTGAGTTTAGTGGAATAACATAAGCTGTTGTCGTATTATAATAAGCTTCTACTAAATAAAGAGTTGAACATACTCCATCACTTGCTGTACTTCTACATGTATACTTTCCTAGTAATGTTGGTCCGTTCGTTGCATTCCATGTCTTTTGTTCTAAGATCCCACTTAATCCGAATTTTTGTGTGCTCGAATCATAACTATAACTCGTTCCATACCAATAGTTACTATTTAAAGTCGTTGTTGTTCTTGTTGTATATCCGATATGACTACCTCTCGTATTCAAGCACTGATTATCTACTGCTTCTCCATTGTAGATCATCTTTACTCCACCGGTATCTGTTGTCCTGATCATCTGCCAACATTGTCCTGCAAAAATAACGTTATTTAAATTTTGGATAGTCGTTCCATTTGTTGCATTACTTCCATACCAATAATAAATCTTTTTATCTCCATTTCCTGAAATAGAGTCTTGATGGGTTCCTGTATACTCTTTAGCATACGTTCCTACATCAGTTGCACGTTTTAAAACATTATATAATTTATCTGTTTTGGTATAGTAGTTCGCATCTCCTGTAATCATTAGATTCTGCGTTAATGCGGAATATCCAATAGATGCAAATGTAATCAAAAAAAAGAAAATAAAAACAAAAACTGTATTTATTCTTTTATTCAAAACAAGTTTTCTTCTTATCTTTCCTAACATTTTACTACCTATACCTTTTTATACGATTATTCTACTATATAAAGTATATCACGATTACTTTGTAAAATAAAGAAAAAAACATAATTTTTTCAAAAAAAAACAATCCAGTTTTTTGAACCAGATTATTTCTTTAAAAAAACAATGTTTACACAAAATTTTCAATAGAAAAAAATTATTTTTTCACAAATACTCTATCACCTACATGAAGAATATTATAAACATATGGAGTAACCTCAGCCGGCATATTTACACACCCATGAGTTCCTCCCCAGTGATAAATATCTCCACCAAAATACTCTCTCCAAGAAGCATCATGAAGTCCTCTTCCCCCATCAAAAGGCATCCACCATTCTACTGGAGTTGCATAATCAATTCCTCTTAAAATAACATTACGCTCTTTGCTTCTAATATAGAATGCACCCTCATAAGTTGGAGTAGAATCCTTTCCTGTCACAACATAAGTAGAAAAGATTTCTTCACCCCTATGATAAATTTTTAAGATCTGATCACTGATATCTACAACTACATAAGTATCTGTTAATCTTTCACAATGACTTTTTCCGATATAACCAAAATTACCATTTACTTGTGTAAAAAAATAATCTTGATTTTCTCCTAGTAGATACAAAATTTGATTAGCAGAAACAGAAGAAATAGCATCACCATAAGGCTCACTTCTAAAAGGAGCATCATTCATAACATAAATCATAGGATAATTCTCAACAGAAGTAGCATAAATTTCTTTTACTAATTCTCCATAAATATAAGCATCTTCTCCATGAAAATCTACATGATACCAACCATTCTCCAATCTTTCATAAGCAGGTAATCTATCTCCTGTATTAAGTCCTCCTAAAATAATTCCTGTTTTTACATCTGGACTTTTTCGAACATTCGCACCACTTACTGCTTCTACTGCACACAAAAAAGTCGGTCTATATTCTAGTTTTTGAGACTCTTTAAATTCAGGAGAAATGACTCTTAAATATTCTCCATAAACAAAGCCAATCGTATCTCTAGAACGGACTAAATACCAATCGTTATCACAAACACCTAAAACTTCTACATGCTCTTCTCTATCAAACATTCGAATAACATCATAATAAATACTTGGTCCCTTACGAAAGTTTACTTCTTCCAAAGTAATTCCATCTTGGCTTATTCCTTCGAATTCATGATTTTCATCTTCTGTTAAATACTCTTCCAAATATTCTTTTGCTGGTGAATTCATAAATACTTTATACTGATAAATAGCATCACTCATACTATCCGCTTTTGCTAACTGAAACCCGCCAAGTAATTGTATCAAACTAAAAGCACTAAAAAAAATTCTAGTTTTCTTATTACCCATACAAACACCCCTCATTTGTCCGCATATTATAACACAAATGAGAAAAAAATGCAAAAAAAAAGATTTAGTCTGTAGAACCAAATCCTCCTTTTCGAATTCCATTTGCTTGGTCTTCATCTACTAATAAGTATTTAGAAAAAACAGCTTGACCAATCACTTCCCCTTTTCGAATCAAAATATCTTCATTTTTATAATTATAAAAAGCAAAGAAAATATGTCCGTCATTCTCTACATTACCATAATAATCTTTATCAATGACTCCAATAGAATTTGCCAAAATCAAACCCTTCTTTTTAGGGTTAGAACTTCTATTATATAAATACAACACTTCATCATCCTGCATATAAGCTTTCAGTCCTGTCGCAACCAAAGTTGGAGAACTACCTAAAGAAAAAGGTAGAATAACTACATCTTCTGCAGATTCTATATCATAACCTGCTGAATATTTTGTCTTGCGAACAGGGAAATGAATTTCTCTATTTTCCCATCCTTTTACAATCTCAAAACCTCTTTGTTTCTTCATTCTTTCACTTCCTATCTTGGTAATAAACTTAAGCTAACTTTTTGCTTTTCTAAAGAAATGTCATCAACATAGCAATCCACAATATCTCCAACGCTAAAAAGATCACTAGGATGTTTAATGTATTGATTAGATAATTTTGAAATATGAGCAAGCCCATCTTCATGAAGACCAATATCAATAAATAAGCCAAAATCAACTACATTTCGAATCGTTCCTTGCAATTTCATTCCAATAGTTAAATCTTTTAATTCTAAAATATCACTTCTTAAAATAGGCTGTGGATACTCATCTCTAGGATCTAGATTTGGCTTTTTTAAAGAAGTGATTACATCTTCCAAAGTATAAATATCTGTTTTTAATTTCTCTTTGTATTCTTCTTTATCAATCTGATTTAAAGCATCACAAATTTCAGGAGTTCCTACTTTAGAAGCATCCATATGTAGGCTTTCCAAAAGTTGATTCGCAACAGAATAACTTTCTGGGTGAATCGCTGTAGAATCTAAAATGTTTTTCCCTTCTGAAATTCTTAGAAAACCAATAGCTTGTTCATAAGCTTTTTCTGATAACAATTTCTTCTTTTTGATTTCTTCACGAGTTTGTATTTTCCCTACTTCTTCTCGATATGCAATAATTTTTTGAATAGCATTCTTAGTAATTCCGGATACATAAGAAAGTAAAGAAGAAGACGCTGTATTAATATTTACGCCTACACTATTAACACACTTCTCTACCACAAAGTCTAAAGATTTAGAAAGTTTAGACTCACTAACATCATGCTGATAAAGACCAACTCCAATTCCTTCTGGTGGAATTTTCACAAGTTCCGCCAAAGGATCTTGTAATCTTCTTCCAATACTAACAGCACTTCTTTTCTCAACAGCTAAATCAGGAAACTCCTCTATTGCTTGAGGAGAAGCAGAATAAATAGATGCTCCAGCTTCACTTACGATTACATACTTACAATTTAAGTGATATTCTTTAATCATTTCACTGCAGAACTCTTCCGATTCACGAGAAGCTGTACCATTTCCAATCGCAATAATTTCTACACCATATTTTTGAATAAGTTTAGCTACTTCCTCTTTAGAACTTTTGGTGTTAATATCTTCTCGTCCCTTCAAAAAAGGTTTAATTACTAAACTGTCTAAATATTTTCCATTTTTATCAACAACTGCTAATTTACAACCATTCACATATCCAGGATCAAATGCCAAAACCACTTTTTCTTTCATAGGAGGAGTTAGCAACAAAGCCTCCAAATTTTTACCAAAGTTTTCGATTGCAGCTTCTTCGCCCTTTTCATCGAGTTCCGCCCGAATTTCCCTTTCAATGGAAGGTTCAATTAAACGTTTATAAGAATCTTCAATCGCTTCTTGAATAGAAGAAACTACAAAGCTTTTCTTTTCACCAATAACCTTTCTCTCTAAATAAGAAAGAATATCCGTTTTATCCACTTCAATATTAACCGTTAATATCTTCTCTTTTTCTCCACGATTAAGCGCCAAAATACGATGTGGTTTCATACTCTTAACAGCTTCTTGATAATCATAATACATTTCATAAATAGCTTTTTCGTCTACTGCATCTTTTTTCTTTTTAGAAACAATTACTCCATTTTTATAAAAATAACTTCGAATCCATTTACGATATCCAGCATGATCACTAATCCATTCTGCAATAATATATTTTGCTCCCGTAACAGCTTCCTCTGTTGTCTTTACTTTATCATTCACAAATTTAGAACATAATTTTTCTATACTTCCTTCACTTGGAAAAGACATCATCATTTTCGCAAGTGGTTCTAATCCCAAAGCAATGGCTTCGGTTGCTTTACTCTTTTTCTTTTCTTTATATGGACGATAAATATCTTCTACCTCTACTAATTTTTGACATGCCATAACATGGTCTTTAATTTCGTCCGTTAGCATTCCTTTTTCATCAATTAAACGAATAACATCTTCTTTTCTCTTTAATAAGTTAACTTGATACTCATAAACTTCAGCAATACTACGAATTCTTTCTTCATCCAAAGCGCCAGTTGCCTCTTTTCGATATCTCGCAATAAAAGGAATCGTATTTTCTTCTTGAAGTAAAGACAATACAACTTCTACTTGCTTCGCTGTAATTTCTAAATGACTAGCAATCTCTTTAATAATATTCTCATTCATTCTAACACCTACTTACACCTTATTTAGCAACACTCTTAATACGTTGCAAAGAAAAACGATATTTTTGTTTTACATTTGGATATTTTTGATGATCGACTTCACTTAAAAACATATCCATTGGACGAATCCAAAGGCCACCATCTCCATATAATTTACGATAAATTACACAGTCTTCTCCAGTTTCAGAATACTTGCCAACCTCTTCTACTAAATAATAATCACCCTTAAAATGTTTATAGATTCCTTTTATTTTTACTTTTCGCATATTTCTACTTCCTTTTCCGATGAAAAAAGAGAAAAAGTATTTCTCTAATTCCCTTCTATTTCTTTTTTGATTAACGACAATTACTATTATTATTTCCAAAACCCCAGAATAGGAAGAAAATAATAATGATAACAATTAAAATTGCCCACCAACCTCCAAAACTGTCGTTACTGTTTTGGTTTGGATAAACTGGATATCCATAAGTATACATAACAATTCTCCTTTCCATATATCTTATGAAAAAGAGAAATTTTTGCTAACAAGCTAATTCATCTGACAAATATATTCACTAGCAGTCATATCTTCTTGAATTTTACGAATGTTATGATGATAAGGATACTCTAAATAAGTACCTCCAGCTTCCGCAAAAAACGGAGTAGCTTCTTCTTGATTAATTCTCGCTAAATCGTAAGTTTGTGTCTCCACTAACTTACCAGCTGTATAATTACAACTAACAGAAATACCTTCTAATTGCAAAACTTCATTTTTTAAATTTTGACAATTCAAATTCAAAACATCTAATGCTGCACTATCTAAAGAAGCATCTCCTTTTGTAGTTACAACTAGTTTAGTTTTTTCTAATTCACTATCTGTATAATGAAACTCTAATCGATACTCTGTATCAAATCTCTCATCACTTGTTGTAAGAGAGCAAACCAAATCACCAGAAACAGTTTGTTCTTCCTCTTCTGATATATCTTCTTGATAAGAAGCACTTTCTTCATTCTTTTTCTCCATCATTTCACTAATATCCGGTAAAAAATAAACAAAAGCTACAATTCCTAAGAATAAAATAATCATACAAATAACCTTAAAAGTACCTGGTGGTTTATATTCAACTGACTTTTCCGGAGCTGGCTGTGAAGCCGCTGGAGTTCCCTGAGTCTGTGGATAATTCATATTAGGAGAAGCCTGTTGTGGATAAGCTGTTTGAGGATAACCTGCATTCATATTCACAGGAGAAACAGTAGTATTCTGACCAGGAACAACTCCCACATTAGGATTCATAGAAGGCATAACATTCATATTTACAGCTTGTCCTGCAACAGCAGAATTACTAGCCGGAGTAATAGACGGCTGAAGTTCTGGTTGAGAAGAAACCTGAGGTTGCGCTGGTACTGCAGGAGTAACGGTTGATTGAAGTTCTGGTCCAGCACTCAAAGAAGGACTCGTATTAACTCCACCCTGATAATTTACAGTATTATTGTTAGTAACATTTTCAACACCATTATTCACAAAACGTCAACTCCTATTCTTCTAAAAAATTATATCACACTTTTCTATCGTAAACTAGTAATTTTATCTTGATAAGATTCTCCACTCAAAATATAAGTACCAGAAGTCAATATATCTGCATATCGACACTTTTTACTTGTCTCATCGTTTACTCCACCATCTACATTAACAGAAACATTTAAACCATAAGATTGTAACAAAGAATGTAACTCCACTAATTTCTGCTCCGTAGAAGGAATAAATTCTTGTCCCCCTTCTCCAGGGACAACACTCATAATAAGAATAACATCCAAATAAGGTAAATAAGGAATTAAACTTTTTACTGGAGTATCCGGATAAAGAGCAAGTCCACATCGAACAGAATAATCACGAATCAAATTCAAATTCTTCATAACATCCTCTTCTGTCTCAATATGAAATGTAATATATTCCACATTTAATTCTGCATATAGAGGAATATATTTAGATGGATTCTCTACCATTAGGTGAACATCTAAACGCTTTTTTGTATATTTATGAATATGTTTCATTTCTCGAAAAGGTAGACTCTTATTCTTAACAAGTTTTCCATCCATCACATCAACATGAATAAAATCTGCATCCGTATGATCCAATAAAGTTAAATCCTCTGCTATATTCTTACTACTTAAAAAAGAAACACTAATTTTTTTCATGAACCTCACCACCCATAAAATCCAAATAATTCAAATATCTACTTTCCATAATTGAATGATTCAAAACTGCTTTTCTAACACCACAATCTTCTCCCTTAAGATGCATGCAATCTTTAAATTCGCAAGGATAAGAAGAAAACTCAGGAAAAGCAGATCGAATCTCTTCTTTGGAATAAGAAGAAACTTCTAAAGAAGAAAAACCAGGAGTATCAATTACTTTTCCTCCTAAAAATGGAAACAATTCAACTGTCCTAGTAGTATGTTTTCCCCTTCCTAAAGCCATCGATACTTCTCCTGTTTCTAAATTCCAGTCTGAATTCAATTGATTTAATAAAGTTGTTTTTCCAGCTCCTGTTTGTCCTGTAAAAACAGAAGTTTTATTTTTTAATAATTTCTTAATTTTATCAATCTCATAATGATAAACAATAGAATATCCAATCTTCTGATAATATTGTAAAGAAGTTTGAATTGTTCGCCACTCTGAATCCGAAATCAAATCTTCCTTAGTTATACAAATAATTGGCTTTACATGATGAATCTCCATCAAAACCAAAAATTTATCTAACAAAGAAAAAGAAATATCTGGAAGTACCAAACTAGTAATAATAAAAGCTTGGTCAATATTACTAACTTTTGGTCTATCAAAAGCATTTTTCCTAGGAAGAATTTCTTCTATCACCCTTTTATCACTATGGAAAAGAACATAATCTCCAACCATAGGAGTAATATGTTCCTTTCGAAATAAGCCACGACATTTACATGGATAAATTTTTCCTAAAGATTCTACAAAACATAAATCACTACTAATCTTTATAATTTGTCCTTCCATAAATCACCTATTCTTTTTCTGTCGTGTCTTTATCCTTTTCTTTATCCGTTTCATTATTTTCTTTTGGAGTCTCTTCTACTGGTTTGGCAACAGGTTTTTTAGCAATTGTTACTTTCAATGTCGTACCTTTTACAATAGGAGTTCCCTTAGTTCTAGATTGACCAATAATTGTACCTTCTGCATAAGCAGTTGTTTCTTGTTCTTCTTTAGCTAATTGAATACCATACTTATTACAGAAAGCTTCTACATCCGCTAAACTCCAACCTTCTTCAACCATGTCAGGGAAAGTATCCACAATATTTGGAGTATATAAAATCAAAGTATCTCCCTTTTTCACCTTTGTTCCTACTTCTAGAGATTGAGCAACAATTTCATCTTCATCATACTCTTTAGTCGTATCTTCCATTTCTTTCTTTTCAATTGTTACTACTAATTCATATTTTGTCTCTAACAAGGTTTTTATTTTAATAGCATTTTCCCCAATATAATTTTCAAGAGGGAAAGTATCTTCTCCACTAGATTTATAAATCGTGACAACTGTTCCTTGTTTAATACTACGTCCCTTTTCTGGTTCTGTTTTTACAACACGATTCTTGTCAATCAAAGAAGAAGGAGCCGTCTCAATCGTCGAATTTACTTCAAAACCTGCTTCTTGAAGTCTCTTCTCACAACTACTAACCTTCATATTAGTACAGTCTGGAACAGTTACAGCTTTTCCATTAGAAACTTCGGGCAAAACAAAGAATAGAACAGCTAAAGCAATCGCAATAAGGACAAAAATACAAGCAAGTACAATTACTACAATTCTATTTTTTCTCTCTTCCATTCTCTCCTCTTCCTCTTGTGGATCTTCCTCTTTTTTCTCTTCAACAGAAGCAGCAACTTCTTCTGCTACTTTTTCCTCTTTCTCTTTTTTAACTTTCTTTTCTTCCATCTCTGGATACTTATACTCATAAACAGGTTCATCAATACGACTATCATCTAGAGCCGTTAATAAATCTTCATGCATACTACGTGCTGTTTCATAACGATTCTTTGGATTCTTAGCTGTCGCACGACGAATAATGTTTTCTACACTCTGAGGAATAGCTGGATTTTCGTCTCGAAGACTAGGAAGAGGTTCTCTCATATGCTTCAAAGCAATCTCTACTGCATTATCCCCACGGAATGGTAAAGATCCCGTCAAAAGTTCATAGAAAATAATACCCATAGAATAAATATCACTCTTGATCGTGCAACCTTTTCCACTAGCTTGTTCTGGAGGTAGATAATGAACACTTCCCATAACAGAATTAGTCTGTGTCAATTGAGTAGAATTTAAAGCCATCGCAATACCAAAATCAGTAATCTTAATCTGGCCATCATCTTTAATCATAATATTTTGTGGTTTCAAATCTCTATGAATAATATAGGAATCATGAGCATGTGCCATTCCATCCGTCAATTGACTCATAATATCAATAGCTTCACTTAGAGTTAGAGTTCCTCTCTTCTTTAATAATTGTTTTAGAGTTTTTCCATCTACATACTCCATTACAATATAATAAGTTCCATCATCTTCTCCAACATCATACATTTCCACAATATTAGGATGGGCAAGAGAAGAAGCAGAAAGAGCTTCTCTTTGAAATCTCCTTACAAATTTTTCATCATTGGCTAAATCTCCTCTAAGAACTTTTATAGCTACATTACGATCTAAAATCGTATCATAACCAAGATAAACATTAGCCATACCACCTTCGCCAATAGAACGAATCACTTCATAGCGATCATTGATCTTTTGACCCTTTGCAATCACTTATCTTCACCTTCTTCACCGCGAATTAAATAAGCAACCGAAATATTATCTGTTCCACCCCTATTATTTGCTTTTTGGATTAACTTCGTAACTTTTTCTTCTATCGTATCATCCGTAAGCAATACTTTTTCAATTTGTTCTCTAGTAAGCATACCAGTAAGTCCATCACTAGAAAGTAAAATTTCAGAAACATCCATATCACAATCAAAAATATCAACATCGATTTCTAAAGATGCTCCTAAAGCTTTCATTAAAACATTCTTCTTTGGATGAACACTAGCTTCTTCCTTCGTTAATTCTCCAGCACTTACTAGCAAATTAACTAGTGTATGGTCATAAGTAACCTTGTGAAGTTTTCCTTCTTTCATCAAAAAGCCACTGGAATCTCCAACATTACCAAACAATAAATAATCCTTTGTAAGAATAGCCAAAACCAAAGTGGTTCCCATTCCCTTACTTTCCGGATGAGATTTTTCATACTGAAAAATCAATGTATTAATTTCATCCACAACATCACGAATCCAATTCACTGCATCTAATTTTCTCATAGTGTGAAAAGACTCTTTAAAATGCTTTCCTAAATGACCAATCGCAATAGAAGAGGCAACCTCTCCTGCAGAATGACCACCCATTCCATCCGCGATCGCAAGCAAATAACTTCCTTCATCATTTCTTACAATGATAACACTATCTTCATTATGATCTCGAACCATCCCCGGATCAGTTAAATAAAAAGATTTCATAACTCCTCCTTCTTACTTCTAAGTTGTCCGCAAGCAGCACTAATTTTGCCACCAAACTCTTTCCGAATCGTTACATTCATCCTATTCTTCTTCAGTATATCATAAAATCTCATAATTTGAACAGTATTTGTTCTTTTAAATTCAAAATTATTTGTTTCATTATAAGGAATTAGATTCACATAACAATTAATATTCTTAAGCAGATGAGAAAGCTCTTCTGCGCAAGAAACAGAATCATTAAAATCTTTTAATAAAATATATTCAAAAGTAACTCTTCGATTTGTCTTCTCTACATATGTTTGCACAGCAGGAATTAATTGTTCCAAAGGATAGGCTTTATTAATTGGCATAAGTTGATTTCTTAACTCATTATTAGGAGCATGCAAACTAATAGCCAAATTAATTTGTAAAGGAAAATCACTAAATTCTAAAATTTTAGGAACAATTCCACAAGTAGATACCGTAATATGTCTAGCACCAATTGCTAAACCTTTAGGATGGTTAATTATTTCTAGGAAGCGAATCAATTCATCATAATTATCAAAAGGTTCTCCAATTCCCATCACAACAACATGACTAATTCTCTCTCCTAACATGGCCTCAATCATAAGTAATTGTAATACCATCTCATATGCTTCTAGATTACGCACTTTTTTTCTTCGACCAGATTCACAAAACCTACAACCCATATTGCATCCTACTTGAGAAGAAATACAAATACTGTTTCCATAATCATGTTTCATCAAAACAGCTTCAATATGTTCTCCATCAAAAAGTTCAAATAAATACTTCAAAACATCTTTGTCTTCTTGCACATCTACGATTTTTAAACGTTCCAAAGAAAAAGATTGTTCTAATTTTTCTAAATCGTCCTTCTTCATATCTGTAATTTCTGAAAAAGAGGTAATTCTTTTGTCATACAACCAAGAAAACAATTGCAAAGCATGAAACTTACGTGAAGAGATAGAAAGAAAAAACTCTTCCAAATCCTCTAACCTACACCCATAAATATTTTTCACGATATCCCACCATTCTTCTTTTATTATACCATGATAGTACGCATTTTAAAGAAAAAAATTAGATGAAACATCTAATTTTAATAAGTTATTTTCTCTTGATCCTTCTCATACTCTTGAAAAGATTTTATCGTATCTTCATGAGAAACTTGATGAAAATGAATTAGTTCTGAACAAGGCAAAGATTGAAAATAAGAATAAATAAAATCATCTCGAAAACCAATTTTACTAGCATCTTCTTTTGTATTTCCATAATAAACGGTACGAATATTACTCCATATAATAGCAGATAAACACATTGGGCAAGGATAACAAGTAGTATAGAGTTCACATCCACTCAAATCATGAGTTTGAAGAACTCTTCCTGCCTCACGAATTGCTAAAATCTCCGCATGTGCAGTTGGATCATGATCAAGAATTACATGATTAGAAGAAGCCGCAATTATTTTTCCATCTTTCACAATACAAGCTCCAAAAGGCCCTCCTACTTTTGTTTCCAAATTTTGACAAGCCAAATCGAGAGCTTTTTTCATATACTCATTCATAATTCTACCTCATTAAAGACTGAATCTCCCCTAATTTTTCATAAGTCATTTCAATTTTTAGATTTCCAGCACAAGCAGCACTTTTTGCACAATAATCATCTAACTGAAAAACAATTTTTTCAATATTTCCATCTTCATTTATAGAAACAACTAAGGTATTTACTTCCCCTTCATAATCTGTAATCAAATTCTCTGTAACTTCAAAAATTATATTAGAATCCACTGCATAACGATAAGAAGTTTTTCCACTTTCATAAATCGTTTTAGACTCAAAATAAGCATTCTTTAAAAGCGATAAAATAACATGTGAGTCCTTAAAATCTTCCAAAATATATGGATCTTCTACTTCAACGAAATCCACATAATACTTTGTTCCATCAAAGAAATAGTTTTTTCCAAGATAAGAAAAGCTTTCTTGTTCCAAAAGGCGATCTCCTACATATTCATAATTTCCTTGATTCGTAAAAACTTGATAAGAAAAATGATAATTAGGATTTTCAAACATCGTAATAGAAAATGGAAAATGATTCTCACTAGGAGTCTTTGAAATAGTCTCGGAAGAATTTAACGAAAAAAGAACAAGAATAACAAACAAAGCATAAAACGCAAAGAAAAATAATGCTCTTATTCTAGGCCTCTCATGAATGTTCTGAACAATTTCCGCTAATTTCTGCATTTTCAAACACCCTTCCTATTAATTTCTCTTTACCAACACCATTCACATAACTAACAGCTGGCATTTCTTTTTTTCCAAACGGTTTAATTCTAGTTAAAATAACAGAAGTATCACCGCAAGCAACTACCATTCCTTCTTTGGTAATTTCCACAATTTCTCCGCAAACAGAATTTCCATATTTTTTTTCAGAAATCTTACTATCAAGCACCTTCATTTCTTCTCCAAAAAGAATACTATTGGCACTTGGTGAAGGAGACAAACCACGAATCAAATTAAAGATTTCACGTGCTGTTTTAGAAAAATCAATTTTCTCTTCTTCTCTCTTTACATTATAAGCAAAAGTAATTTCTGCCTCATCTTGCTTTTCTCTAGAATTTGTTTGAGAAAAAACACTAGGTAAAGTCTCTAACAACAATTCTTTTCCCATGATACTTAATCGATTTTGTAAGCTTTCCAAATTATCCGTATCTAAAATTTCTGTTTCTCTTTTAGAAATAATATCCCCATTATCCATTTTTTCATCCATGTACATGATCGTTATTCCAGTCTTAGAATATCCTTCCATGAGTGCTCTATGAATAGGAGCTCCTCCACGTAATTTTGGAAGAAGAGATGCATGAACATTAATGCATCCAAACTTTGGAAAATCTAAAATCTCTTTGGGGATAATTTGACCATATGCACAAGTAATAATGACATCCGGATGAAGTGCCAAAATATCCTGATAATCCGTACGAATTTTAATTGGCTGAAAAACAGGAATATGATATTGATTTGCTAATTTTTTAATAGGAGTCTCTTCTAATACTTGCTTTCTCCCTACTTTCTTATCAGGCTGACTAACAACCCCAATTACATCATAAGAATCAATAAGACCCTGCAAAACAGGAACAGCAAATTCTGGCGTTCCCATAAATACTATCTTCATGTTTTATCCTACCTCCCTTGAAAATAAATCATAAAATAATAAACTACCCCTACAATAATTCCAATTGCTAAAAGAGTAAAAAAAATCTTTACTACAATATTATTAGAGTCCCAATACTGATCTAAATCGGTAGAAGCCTCCTTCATTAATGTCTCATACTCTTCTCTATTTTTCCGATTGAATTCTAACTCTTCATTTTCATCTTTCATGTTCAACACCTCTATTTTATTTTAGAATATCACAAATTAAAAGTAATTTCCATCCCTTCTTTTAAATATGAATTGGTTGAAAATCAATATCAATTTGTACCCTAGAATTAGATTGATAAAAGGAAACTATTTTTTCTAAAATAGGATATAAAGTATCTTCTTTCTTATACTTAATAATAACATGATAACGATATCGATTATTGACTTTGAATAAAAAAGAATTACTTGGTCCTAAAATAATATCAGATACTAAATTTCTTTCCAAACTATGTTTAATTTTTAACGATTCCTGATATAAATAAGAAGGATCACGACCACTAATCTGAATCAAGCATAAATAAAAGTATGGAGGATATTTTAATTCTTTTCGAATAGCCATCTCTTTTTGATAAAAGGATAAATAATCATAATTTTGAGCACAACGAATCGCATAATGATCAGGATTAAATGTTTGAATAATAACTAATCCTTCTTTATGACTTCTACCACTTCTTCCAGAAACCTGGCTTAAAAGAGAAAAAGTATTTTCGCTACTTCTAAAATCAGGAATATTAAGCGTAGTATCTGCTTGAATAACACCTACCAAAGTAACATTTGGAAAATCTAGTCCTTTCGCAACCATTTGCGTACCCAACAAAACATCATATTCATGATTTTGAAAAGCCTCTATCATTGCCTCATGCATTCCCTTTTTACTAGTAGTATCATAATCCATTCGAAGAATTCGAAGTGAAGGAATTGCTTTTTGTAATTCTTCCTCTATTCTTTGTGTGCCAACACCTAAAGAACTCAAAGAATTTTCTCCACAAGCTGGACATTTCTCATACACTTTTCCACCATAACCGCAATAATGGCAACGAAGAGTAGAACTTGTTTTATGATATGTAAGAGTAATATCACATTTTGGACACTTAAAAGTATATCCACAATTCTTACAAGTAACAAATGAGGCATACCCCCTACGATTTAAAAGCAAAATAACTTGTTCTCCACGACTAGTTTTTTCTACAATTGAATTCATCAAAACTTTAGAAAAATGACCTCTTGTCTCTTTAAAAGATTGATTCATATCTACAACAGTAACTTTAGGCAACTCTTTTCCATTAATACGATGAGGAAGTTCTAATAACTCATAAAGTTTTGGAACTCTAGCCATTGTTTCCAAAGAAGGAGTAGCACTACCAAAAATAACAGAAGCATGATGATTTTCCCCTCTCCATAAGGCAATCTCTTTCGCTTGATATCTAGGATTAGAATCACTTTGCTTATAAGAATCACTATGTTCCTCATCCACAATAATGACACCTAAATTAGAAAGAGGAGCAAAAATAGCACTTCTTGCACCAATAACAATAGAAACTTCTCCACGAGCAATCTTACGCCATTCATCATATTTTTCCCCATCACTTAATCCCGAATGAATCGTCGCAATAGCACTACCAAAACGTTTACGGAATCGTTGAATCATCTGAGGAGTCAAACTAATCTCTGGTACCAAAACAATACTAGATTTCCCCTGTTTCAAATAATAATCAATAATTTCCATATAGACTTCTGTTTTTCCACTACCTGTCACTCCAAATAATAAATATGGCTTAGGAGGATTTTGTATAACTTTTTCTACAACCTGTCTTTGCTCTTCCGTTAATACTTTTTTCTCTTCCGTTTCTGCTTCATGAGATAAGCGGTAATGCTCCTTTTTTTCTTCTACTAAAATTCCTCTTTTAATAAGAGTTTGCAAACTACTAGAAGAAATAGAAACCAATTCTTTTTTTAACACTGTACCTTTTTCTTGCAGAAGTTGAATAATCTTCTCTTGAGGTTGTGTGAAAGAAAAAGAAGATAATAAACAAGATGGCGACAAGTGATAAAAAGTATCATATCGAATAGAAACCTTTCCACCTTTTTTCGCCTTTAATGCCTTAGGTAGCATCACTTGATAACAACTAATTAAAGAAGATAAAGTTTTTTTCTGCATTTTTTTTCCAAGAAGCAAAAGCTCTTCATTTAAAACAATTTCTTGATCTACAATTTCAAGAACTTCTCTAAGTTCCCTATCAGAACTTTCTTTTTTTATTTCCAAAACAAAACCTTCTAAAGTTCTAGATCCAAAAGGAACCAAAACACGCATTCCTACTTTTACAAATTTTTCTAATTCAGGAGGTACAAGATAATCAAAAACTTTATCAACATTTTTATTAGAAATTTCTACTAACACACCAATAACCATAAAAGACCTCCTTCACTTGTATTATACCATGTAAAAAAGAGAATACGTACATTCTCTTTAAAACAATTTTATTACATCATTAATAGTAATAATAAGCATTAAAATCATAAGTAAAACTAAAAATACTGTATGAATTTTATTTTCCAAATCCGGATTGACAGGAGAACCTTTTATTTTCTCAATAATAATGAATAATATATGTCCACCATCAAAAGCAGGAATAGGAAGTAAATTAATAAATCCAACATTAATACTTAAAAATGCCGTTAAGTAAAGTAAGCTTGCAACTCCAGCACTCTTTTGTTCTCCAACAATAGAATAAATTCCTACTGGTCCAGATAATTGTGATAGACGTATCTTTCCTGTAAATAAAGCTCCAACTGTAACAAACATTTGCTTAAAAATAGACTTAGTTTTTCGATAAGCATAAACAAAAGCACTAGCTAAACCTTTCGTTTTCTTCTGTTGAATTCCAATTCCATAACGGTAACTCTCTTCTCCTGACTCATCTTTTACCTTCTTTGGTTTTACTTGATAAGTAACTTCATCTCCAGATTCTTTTAAAACAGTAATTTCATTAGTCTTTTTTGGATCAGCAAGAGCTAAATAGAGAGAAATATCATCACTAGAAGTAACACGTTTATGATTAATCTTTAAAATAACATCTCCAACTTCCATTCCAACCTTTTCAACAGCAGAATCTTTCTCTACTTCAGTAATCGTAGGATCCATCGTTGTACCACCCCAAATAAGGGCAATAAAGAAAAGTAATAAAACCGCTAGAATAAAATTATTCATAGGTCCAAAAACCATAATTAAAAATCTTTGCCATGCTTTCTTCGCATAAAGTCTTCTATTTTTAGGAACTTTTTTATCTTCGTCTCCATCAATATCTTCTCCAGCTAATTGACAAAAACCACCAATAGGAATTGCTCGGATATTATATTCGGTTTCACCTTTTTGAAAGCCACAAATTCTAGGACCCATTCCAAGTGCAAACTCATAAACATAAACACCATTAATTTTAGCCCAAATAAAGTGACCAAATTCATGAACAAAAACAATTACACCTAAAATTAAAACAAATAATAACAAGTTAACAATAATGGTCAAGAAAATCCCTCCTATATAATTTCTAATAAAAAGATAAATGCTAAATTAACAAACAACAAACTATCAAAACGATCAAGTATTCCACCATGTCCAGGAATAAGTTCTGAGAAATCCTTAACATCATAATATCGTTTCATCGAAGAAAAAATTAAATCTCCCAATTGTCCTATTAAACATAAAGCAAGAGTACATAATATAACAAGCCATAAAGCTGTGCCAGAATGAATTACCGTTACATAAAAAGCTGTAGCAATAAACGTTCCCATAAGAACCCCACCAATTAATCCTTCAATAGTCTTTTTTGGACTAATCTTAGGACATAATTTATGTTTTCCAACAAGACTACCAGTAAATAAAGCAAAAGTATCGGTAATAGTTGTAATTAATAACAAATAAATCATATAAGAAATATCATAATTTCTAGTATTAATAATTAAATTAAAACCAAAACTAATAAACAAAATAGATCCTATTAAAAACAAGGCATCTGATAAATTATACGTATCAAAATCATGAATAAATACCATTGGAGATAAAAATAAGAAAATAACAAAAGCCATTACTCGATAATCAAATTGATGATAAAAATCAATAGTACCCGTATTATATAAACATAGATAAATCGTTAAAGCAAACGCAAACAATTTCAAAAGAAGTGGAAACTTCTTTCTTGTTTCATGAACTCTCAACAATTCATAAAGTCCCATAACGCCCAAAGCCGTCATGAATATCGTAAATGGTAATTCTCCTATGATTAAAAATGGAACAAATATGGCTATAAGAACAATAGCACTCAATACTCTTTTTTTCATTTTTTTCTCCTCACAATTCATAATTTTACTCCTTTTCATTATATAACAGCTCAAAAAAAAAAGAAAGTCAAAAGTACTTTCTAAAACTTATCAATGTCAATCTTGATATACTTATTATCATTCAAAGCACTGCTTGCTTGAACCAAAGTACGAATAGCATTTGCGGTACGACCTTCGCGACCAATTACTCTACCCATATCATCTTCCTCAACCATTACTTGAATCAACATAACATTTTCTTCTTCCGTTGGGAATTCTTTGACACTAACTCCATCTTTATGAACGACTAAAGATTTGACAATCTCTTCGGTTAACTCTACTAAATTCATTCTTAATTACCTTTCTTTTTAGAATCAGCAAACTTTTTCATGATTCCTGCTTTACTCAATAAATTACGAACAGTATCGGTAGGAATTGCTCCTTCATTTAACCATTTTAATGCAATTTCTTCATTAATTTTTACTTCACATTCCCCAAGAGGTGAATATGTTCCAACTAATTCCAAATATGCTCCATCTCTAGGTCTTCTAGAATCTGTCGCAACAATACGATATGTAGGTCTTTTTGTTGCACCCATTCTTGTTAATCTTAATTTTACAGCCATGTTTTTCCCTCCATTTCTTCAACAATGTTATTATAGTAAAGAATGCAATAGATGTCAACTATTTTTTGTTGACATTTTATATTTCTTCTGATAAGAATATCCAAGTGGTTCCTTGATATAAAAGATACCTTTTCTTTTTGGAATAAACTCCAAAAAATCAAAATCAGAAAGAAAGATTTCTTTTTCTTTATCAAAATATTTACTACCTTGAGAAGATGTAAACCGACTATTAATGACTCTTCCTCCCGGTCTCAATAAAGTTTTCAAATTCTCTCTGCATCTAGTCAATCGTAAAGTTGTTCTTCCATACTCTAAAATATTAGAAGCAATCACAATATCATATTTTTTAGAAGGAGAAATATCTCCAAACAAATCAAAAGAATAAAAAGTAGGACGAATCATAGAAAGCTTTTCACATAATAAATCTTTATCCATAATCTTATTCTTAGAATTCGAAAGCTCTGAACAATATAAACCTTCATGAATCTTAGGAGTCGCTTCTTTCAAATAAAGCTTCCAGAATAAATGCGCTTGTTCTTCCTCTTCTGTTTCCGGATGAATATCAAACATCAAATCATCTAAATAATTCCCATCTTGAAAAGCCTTCTTGGGAAGATAATATTCATGGCGATAAAGAATCAGCCATCTGCGAAGATAATAATAATACTTCGTTAAAGGATTATAATCAAAAGTATCAACCTTCCCAGCTCCATAATAAACAGAATAAAAAAACTGATCACTAGAAGCTAAAACAGTAAGAACTTCTTTTCCTTGAAGAGAAAAATGTTGGAATAGTTCTTTTAAATTTTCATTACTACTACCAAAAATTTTTTCAAAAGATCCCATCTCCACTCCTCCACTAACTTGAAGAGCTTCGTAAACATCATCCCAAACCATAGTCTGTCTCCTTTTGGCTCTATATTTTACAATAAAATCAATAAAAAGGCAAAAGAAAAAGACCCATATGGCCTATTTCATATTCGTATCACGAATGATAAAAACCGGTCTCTTCTTCGTCTCTAAATAAGTTTTTGATAAATACATTCCAAAGATTGCCATACAAAAAAGCTGTACTCCAGATACAAAAAAGAGGATACAAATCGTACTCAACCATCCACTAACAGGATCTCCAAAAAGAACACTCCTGAAAAGAATAGCAAATATCATAATGAAACTAATCAAAAAGAAAAACAAACCAATAAAAGCAGAAATAACAAGAGGTTTAGTAGAAAAAGCAACAATTCCTTCTAAAGCATAACTAAATAATCCAAAAAAACTCCATTTGGTCTCTCCAGCACATCTTTTTACATTTTCATATTCCAACCATTTGGTACGAAAACCAACAAAACTAAATAAACCTTTACTATAACGATTATATTCTTTTAACTCCAAAATAGAATCCACCATCTGTCTTGTCATAAGTCTAAAATCTCTTGCACCATCTACCATCTCAATATTGGATAACCGATTAATAATTTTATAAAACTGTCGTGCAAAAAAACTACGAATTCTTGGCTCTCCACGTCTGGTAACTCTACGAGTTCCAACACAATCATATCCTTCTTCTACAATCGAAGAATACATCTCTTTCAACAAAAATGGAGGATCCTGTAAATCGGCATCCATAATTGTAACATAATCCCCAGTTGCCCTACTAAGTCCTGCATACATAGCAGCTTCTTTTCCAAAATTTCTAGAAAAAGAAAGATAGAATACAGACTCATCTTTTAAAGAAAGCTTCTTCATAACATCTAAAGTATGATCATGACTACCATCATCTACCAAAATATATTCAAAAGAAACATTTCTCATCTTCTTCTCTTCTTTTTTCATTTCCCTATAAAAAATAGAAAGAGCTTCTTCTTCATTAAAACAAGGAACTACAATACTAATCTTCTCTTTTTTCATTCCACTACTCCCTAATTACAGTATAACACAAGATATTCATACAAATAAAAAGAATTATATAGTTTGCTTATCATCTATATAATTCTCAGATACTTCATCAATCGTATGGGAAGAAGAATCTTCTACTTTGGTTGTATCCTCTGAAATCTCATCCCAAGGATCTTCTTCCTCACTGGTCTCTATTTTAACTTTAACGTCTCCTACTAATTCAATTCCTAATTCTTTCTCAATCGTATACACAATTTCACCATCCACAATTTCTGCCTTCACACAATTAGGTTGTCTTAAACTACGAACCAAAATCTCTTCTCCTTCTACATCATCCACATTTTTCATATGAATAATTTCTTGATAAGAATTAGTCTTCTTTAAAACATCTGTCTTTGTATCATGATCATGAGAATACCAAATATTGACATCATAACTACCATCAATCACAATCGTATCTCCTCTTTTTGTTCCATTAAAATGATGGTTAATAACCCAACAACCTAATATTGTAGAAGGATTCTCCACTGTAACATGATCAACTGTTGTAAATTTCTTTTTTCCTTTAGAAACAACTGCCTTAGTCACAATTTCCTTATAATTAGCCATACTTATCCTCCTAACGTAATATATGTAAAAGCCCAAAAAAAAGTACTAAAAAAAGGAAAAAGAATGATATAATAAAAAAAGAATAAGGAGGGATTTTATGGCATCTTCTATCATTCATTTAGCCATTGCTAAAAAAGTAGCAGAAGCTTTCACTATAAAAAATCAAAAAGACTATTATCTAGGATCCATTGCCCCTGATATCTCTAAACAAATAGGTTTAGATAAAGAAAAATCTCATTTTTTAATTCACACAAAAAATGATATTCCTAACATTCCACTATTCATAAAAAGATATCCTTATTTTTATCACAATTCTTTTGATTTAGGATACTTTGTCCATCTATATACAGATAAACTATGGAGTGAAGAATTCTTACCAAATATTGTTAAAAATGACACCGTTCATCTACTAAATGGAAAATCAATAAAAATGAGTCAAAATGAAATAACAAATATGATCTACTCTGATTATACAAGCCTAAATATTGACATAATAGATGAATATGAACTAGACTTATCCCTTTTTTATGAAGAGTTCTCTCCCCCAGAAACAAGAATACAAGAAATTCCTACAGATAAACTAGACATCTTACTAAATAAAATGGGAATCATCGTAGAAAACTCTAAAAATAAAAAAGCATATACATTTAATAAAGATATCATCAATACTTTTATACAAAATACTTCCAAAAAAATCATAGAAGAAATAAAAAACGTTTCCGATTAAGAAACGTTTTTTTACATATTAAACAGATCATCAAAATAATCATTTAAACTATCTCTTACATAATCTATCTTTTCATTTACCTTTGCAAGATTCTTCTGATAAATATCATAAATAGGAATACTTTCTAACTGATGATTTAGACTTTTCAATTGATCTTCTATTTCCTGACTAGGATTCTTTACAAACTCTTTTTGTTTCTTTTTAATTTCCTCAACTAAAGATTTTATCTCATCATTCTGATTCATCTTTTCCTTTAAAGAAATACATTTTTGATATTCTTTCGTATTCTTTATGTAAGAAACAACTTCATCTAAAGATTTATATACTTCTTCCATCTAGACTCCATGTCTTTGCAGAAGTAATCTCTACCTCTACAATTTCTCCTACTTTTAATTCTCTAGGGCTTTCAAAATTAATTAGTTTATTTGTCTCACTATATCCGTAGTACATATCTTTTTTATCACTAATACCTTCTACCAAAACTTTTACAACTGTTCCTTCCAATTTTTTGTTATTCTCTAAAAAATAAGAATTAACAACATCATTCAAACGTTGTAATCTTTCTTCCTTTTCTTCTAAAGAAACGGAATCGGTAAGTTTCGCAGCAGGAGTACCCTCCCTAGCAGAAAAAATAAAAGTAAAAGCATTATCAAATTGACACTCGTGAACCAAATCTAAAGTCTCTAAAAAATCTTCTTCCTCTTCTCCAGGAAATCCTACAATAATATCTGTAGAAATTGCAACTCCTGGAATCATATCTTTCATTTTATGAAATAATTCCAAATAAGTCTCTTTCGTATATCTTCTTCCCATAAGTCTCAAAACACGATTAGATCCACTTTGTACAGGAAGATGAATACTAGGCATAATATTCGGATACTTGGCAATTACTTCTAACATAGAATCTGTAAAATCCCATGGATGCGAAGTCATAAAACGAACTCTTGGAACATCTTTTTTTGCAATATCTTCTAGTAAATTAGCTAAATTATAGTCATCATAAAAATCTTTTCCATAAGCATTTACATTTTGTCCAAGCAAAGTAATCTCTTGATAGCCATCTTGTATTAACTCATCTACTTCCCTTAGAATATCTTCCTTCTTACGACTACGTTCTCTACCCCTAGTATAAGGAACAATACAATATGTACAGAACTTATCACAGCCATAAATAATATTTACATACGCTTTGATAGAATTAGCTCGAACAACAGGAAGTCCCTCATATAGATCTCCTTCTCGAGAAAATACTTCTATCTGTTGTTTTTTATTTTGAATAGCAGAATCTAATACAGTTGGTAAATCATGAATATTATGAGTACCAATCACGAAATTTACAAAACGATAATCTCGTAATATCTCTTCCACAACACTAGCTTCCTGGGCCATACATCCACAAAGACCAATAATTAAATCCTTTTTCTCATTCCTTAAATGCTTGAGTCTTCCAAGCATTCCAAAAGCTTTATTATGAGCATTTTCTCGAATACTACAAGTATTTAATAAAACCAAATCTGCATGATTATAATCCTTTGCTCTCTCAAAACCCATTTTCTCTAATAAAGCAGAAATCACTTCACTATCATGCTCATTCATCTGACAACCATATGTCTTAATAAAATACTTTTTTCCACTATATTTGTTGAAAAGAGACTGATCCAATTGAAAATCCATTCTCTGATAATCTCTTTTATCTCTTGTTCTTGCTTCTTGATAATTTGGAATATGCATATTCTCATCTCTTTTCTACGATATATTAGTCAATTTTTTTACATATGTTTTAACCGTATCATTCTGATATTCTTCTAATGGAAGATATTCAAAAGATTTAAAGTGTTTTTGTAAAAATCTCTCACTTTGATGAGTTATTTTTAAAGATCTGGAAAAAACATCTAAAACTAAAAATTTTGTAAATTCATCTTTATTAAAAGAATACAAAATATTAGGACAAAAAGAATCTACAAAAATATAACTACCTGGATCTACAAAATAAAAGCCATCATGATAGCAGAAATTAGAAAGATTCATATCATGAACGGCAATATCTCTTTGACTGAGTAACTGCAAATCATCATAGACATCTCCCACTTGAAGAGAAAAATCTTTTAATTTCATATTTAAAATATGATAAATAGGCTTTCTTTCAATAAATTCTGTATAGTATCCAATGAATCTCTTTTTCTCATCATAAATAATTCCTCTAGGCAATA
>JAFRIU010000012.1 GCA_017432645.1 Bacilli bacterium | reverse complement strand
TGGTGAGGATAAAGCACAAGGAGGAAATATCACAACCAGTTATGATGCGATATTGGAGACAAATTATTATAGTAATCTAGCAGTAGAATATGGTTTAATGACCAATAATAGTATGACTGCTGATCAATGTAGAGCTTTAATTGAGTCAAGTCAAGCAAGCTAAGAGATGTGCATTTGCACATCTTTTTTGTTGTTATTTCTAAAAAACTAATAAAAAACAGTTGACAATTTCATGGTTTCTGAATAAAATATTACTAGTCGAGAAAAAAGGAAAGAGATTTGTATCCACCTGACTAGCGAATAGCAGTAGGTCAAAAGCCAAGAACGATTGTTGTTTTGTTTTGGATTTTAGCGGATATAAATTTATATCTGCTTTTCTTATTTTATGGAGGTGTTAGATATAGCAAAGGATAGTAATAACATGTTGATTAACGATCAAATCAAAGTACGTGAAGTGTTAGTCATCGGTCCCAATGGGGAACAGGTAGGAGTAAAGTCTATTCAAGATGCTTTAACTTTAGCGAGTTATGCAGCTCTTGATTTGGTACTTATTAATCCAAATGGGAATCCGCCTGTTTGTAAAGTAATGGATTATAATAAATTCCGTTATGAAAAACAAAAGAAGGCAAAAGAAGCTTTAAAGAAACAAAAAGCAAGCATGTCTGAGTTGAAGGAGTATCGTTTATCGCCTGTTATTGATGTTGGAGACTTTGAAACAAAATTAAGAAATGCTACGAAGTACCTTGAAAAAGGTGATAAAATCAAACTTACTATTCGTTTTAAGGGACGTCAAATGGCTCATACAGAACTTGGAAAAGAAGTTCTTGAGCGCTTTGCAGATAGAGTAAAAGAAATATCTGATATTGAACAAGAACCTAAATTGGATGGTAGAACTATGACTTGTGTTTTAACACCAAAGAAAGAAAAATAATTGTAGGAGGAGTTAATATGCCAAAAATTAAGACACATAAAGGAACAGCAAAAGTAATTAAGAAACGTA
The DNA here is from genome assembly GCA_017432645.1 of Bacilli bacterium. Taxonomy (GTDB): domain Bacteria; phylum Bacillota_I; class Bacilli_A; order RF39; family UBA660; genus UBA3789. Next base: position 30,940 of record JAFRIU010000012.1, on the reverse strand, counting down.
AAAATGACATTGTCATTGGAAAACCAGGAAGTCGTCATAATACTGGAGCAAAGAGTGCAAACTTTAATAGAAGTTGCAGAAAGGGATCTAATCTTAGTAGAGCAGATCAAAATAGATTAAAGAATATAATCTAATCAAAATATTGAAGGAGGATAAGTATGGCAAGAGTAAGAAACGGAGCAGTAACAAAAGCTCGTCATAAAAAAGTTTTAAAAGAAGCAAAAGGCTATTTTGGAAGTAAACATCGTTTATATAAAACTGCAAAAGAACAATTAATGCATTCTGGACAATATGCTTTCAGAGATAGAAGACAAAAGAAGAGAGATTTTAGAAAATTATGGATTACAAGAATTAATGCAGCTTGTAGACAAAATGAAATTTCTTATTCTAGATTTATTGAGGGACTTACTAAAGCAGGTGTAGAAGTAAATCGTAAAATGTTAAGTGAGATTGCAATAAACAATCCAAAGGCATTTACAGAATTAGTAAAAGTTGCAAAAGATGGTAAGGCTGGAAAAGTAAAGAGAGCTACAGAAGTTCTTGGAAATGAAGTAACAATTGGAGCTGCTAAGAAGGCTGTTAAAGAAGAGAAAAAAGAAGAGAAAGCAGAAAAGACTGTAAAAGCAGAAAAGAAGCCAGCTAAGAAAGAAGCTGCAGTAGATTATTCTAAAATGACAGTTGCTGAATTAAAAGAAGTTGCTAGCAAGAAGAAAATCGATGTTACAGGATTAAAGAAAGCTGAAATTATTGAAGCTTTGAATAAATAAAATAAACATATTAGTGGATTTTCTTATCGAGTGCCCATAGGGTGATAGGATTTGGAAACTAATAGAAGAAAAACGAAAAGGAGAAAATAAAAAATGACAGTTGTATCAATGAATTATTTATTAGAGGCTGGTGTTCAATTCGGACATCAGAAGAGAAGATGGAATCCAAAGATGAAGGAATACATCTTCACAACAAGAGATGATATTTATATTATCGATTTACAAAAGACCGTTCAAAAGTTAGAAGAGGCTTATGAAGCCATGAAAGAAGTTGCTCAAGCAGAAGGAAAAATTTTGTTTGTAGGAACAAAGAAGCAAGCTCAAGAAGCTGCAGAAGAAAATGCACTTAGAACAGATATGTATTTTGTAAATGAAAGATGGTTAGGTGGAACTTTAACAAACTTCAAGACTATTCGTTCTAGAATTCGTAGAATGGAAGAAATTGAGACTATGGAAACAGATGGAACTTTTGAAGCTCTACCAAAGAAAGAAGTTATGAATCTTCGCAAGGAATATGATAAGTTAAATAAAAACTTAAGAGGAATTCGTGAAATGAAGAAGCTTCCTCAAGCTATGGTTATTGTAGATCCTCGTAAAGAAGAAATAGCTATTAAAGAAGCTCATATTTTAGGAATTCCAGTATTTGGTATTGTAGATACTAATTGTGATCCAGATATGGTAGATTATGTTATTCCAGGTAATGATGATGCTGTACGTTCTGTAAAACTATTAATTGGTGTTTTAACAAACGCTATTGCAGAAGTAAATGGAAATGAAGTTTTAGACTTTATTAGTGAAGAAGATAAAGGAAAAACTGAAGAAGGAAAAGAAGCAAAGAAGAGTTCTCCAGTAAGTGAAGAAAAAGAAGAAGTTAAAGAAGAAGTAAAAGAAGAAAAAATTGAAGAAGAACCTAAACAAGAAGTAAAGAAAGAAACGAAGAAGAAAGCAAAAGATTCAGAAGAAGATCTTAATGAACTTACTTTAACAGAATTAAAGGCAAGAGCAAAAGCTGCTGAGGTTAAAGGTTATTCTACAATGAAGAAAGCTGAACTAGTAGAAGCTTTAACGAAATAATTTGCTTACAAAAAGGAGTGTTTCACTCCTTTTTCTTAAAAATAGAATAAAAAATAGGAGGATTTAATATGTTTAGTGCAAATGATGTAAAAGAATTAAGAGAAAAAACAGGGGCAGGAATGATGGATTGCAAGCGAGCACTTGAGGCTTGTGAAGGAAATATGGAAAAAGCAATCGATTGGTTACGTGAAAAAGGAATTGCCAAAGCAGCAAAGAAGGAATCTAGAATAGCTGCTGAAGGTTTATGTCAAATTAAAGAAGAAGGTAATACTGCTGTTATTATTGAAGTAAATAGTGAAACAGACTTTGTTGCTAAAAATGAAGAGTTTACTAGTTTTGTTGACTATTTAGTAGAAATGATTTTAAAACATGATGTGAAGAGTGTTGAAGATGTACTAGCTTTAGAAGATGGTGGAGAAACAGTAAATGATAAGCTTATTGCTTTGATTTCTAAAATTGGTGAAAAAATTAGTTTTAGACGTTTTGAAAAGATTGAAAAATCAGAGGGAGAAATCTTTGGTACTTATAAGCACTTAGGTGGAAAAATTGGTACAATCGTTGTTTTAAAGGGTGGAAATAGTGAAGTTGCAAAAGATGTTGCTATGCAAGCTTGTGCTATGAATCCAGTGGCTGTTAATCGTGATGGCGTTCCTCAAGATATGATTGATCATGAAAAGGAAATGATCAAGGCAGAAATTAAGAACGATGAAAAGAATGCGAATAAATCAGAAGATATTTTAGATAAGATGGCAACAGGAAGACTTTCTAAATTCTTTAAAGAAAATTGTTTAGTAGAACAAGATTTTATAAAAGATTCTTCTATGACAGTTGAAAAGTATGTACAGGATAATGGTGGAGAAGTTCTTTCTATGGTAAGGTTTGCTGTTGGTGAAGGAATTGAAAAAAGACAGGAAAACTTTGCTGAAGAAGTAGCTGCTCAGATGAATGCTGTAAATTAAAATGGAGTGTATAAAAACACTTCTTTTTTTTGCCTTTTTTTGCTATACTTATGATGATAAAGAGGTGTTTGTATGAAAGATGATATCGATAAAATCAATGAACAAATTGATCGTATTATGTCTTCTTCTGAAAAGAGAGAAGATATGATTAAAGCTGTTGATGATTCGGTAGGTGGGGATACGAAGAGAATAGATCAAATCCAAGATTTGGAGGAAGAAAGTGAAGAAGTATCAGAACCTACTAAAAAAATGGATGTGGTAGAAGATAAAGAGGAAGTAATTGAAGATGTTTCTGTTCCTTCGTCTGGAGAGATAGATGATACTATTTCTCGTGAAATTAAGAATGATATTTCTCATTCTAATAGGAGAAATACTATTATTATAATAGTTCTTGTTTTCTTTGCTGTTTTGATTGCTACTCTTTTATATCTTTATTTTCAAGGAAAGCAAAAACATGAGGAAGAACCAGTGGCTGTCAATTATAAGAGTGTATTGAAAAGATATGGAGATGCTCTTACAGGAATTGTAGCGGTTTATTATGATAAGAAAGAAATCATTTTAACTTATGAAGAAGCTTCTGAATTAGTAATGTTTGATTATGATGTTGATTGTATGGATCATGTTATTAATGAAGATGGTTCTGTTTATTTAAATCGTTGTACGATTGATGGAGAAATTGTTTCTTCTTCCTATGGAAAGTTGCAAGAAGAAAAGCCAGTAGTCATTCCAGAAGGAAATGTAAAAATATATGTATCTCGTAGTACTGGTGTTGCTTCTTTTGAAGAACCAGAGAATGTAGAAAAATATGATGTATATGGTATCGATATTGATGAATCTTACCAAAATCTTTCTTTTTTAGATTCAAAAGATTCTGATTATGTTTATTATGCAGTAACGGAAGGATATAATATTTTTGGTCGTATGATGAATTATAAGACTGGAAAAAAGGCTTTGGAAGATGTTTCTTATCAATCTATTATTCCTATTCAAATTAATGAGGGATTTGATACAGAGTATGCTGCTGTTAGGGTTGATAATCAATGGGGATTTTATGACATTATTCATGAGAAGATGATTGTTAAACCACAATATGATTCGGTTACTCCTAGTTTATATTATGGGATTTCTGGCCCAGCTTTAACTGCTAGTACTTTAGAAAAACACAAAATGCCAGTTTATCTTTGGGATGGTACCAGGTCTCTTTATGGAGTAGTAGATTATACTAGTGGTAAGTATAGTGTCCCATTAGACTGTAATCAAATGTTGAAGAGTGGCTCTTATTTGTGGTGTACCAATGCAGATGGGGATGGTAAAATCTATGATTATTCTGGTAATACCTATTTAGAAGGAAGTTATACTCGTATCTTTGGTATTGTGGATGGAAAATATGTTTTGGTACAAGACAAGCAAAATGTTAAGATGATTAATCTAAAAGGTAGTGTTTTATATGATTATGGTAAGTATTCTTTTAAAAGAGCCAATTATTTTTTAAGTTATGATAAAGGAGCTTTATTCCAGTTTGTAAATACTACTTTGGGTGAAGACTATGATTATGATATGGATGAAAGTTGTATTGAATTTATCTATTCTAGTCAAACAAAAAAGGGAGAAGCAAAGACTACTTATTGTGGCGGAATTGCTAAACCAATTTTATATTTATATCCAGAGGAGAAGACGAATGTTACGGTTTCTTTTGCTCATCCAGAATTTTTGGAAACTACGTATCCAAAATTCATAAATCATTGGCAAGTAACTGCATATCCTAATGGAGATTTATATGATCAAGATGGTAAATATTATTATGGATTGTATTGGGATGAGAAAAAGGTACATACAGTTGACTTTAAGGAAGGATTCTATGTTGAGAAGGAAGATGCCATTTCTTTCTTGGAAGAGAAACTGGATGAAATTGGATTTTCTGCAAAAGAGAAAAATGAATTCATTATGTACTGGTTACCAATCTTAGAGAAAAATGGTAAGAGCTTAGTATACTTTGAACTTACAGAAGAAAGAGAAAGTGTTAATCCAATTTATATTTATCCAAAACCAGATTCTTTGCTTCGAGTAGTGATTCATGTAAAAAAGGTAACTTCTAAAGTTAAGATTCAAGAAGAAAAGCTAACTCATTTTGAGAGAAGTGGTTTTACTGCTGTTGAGTGGGGAGGAACTACTTACTAAAAAATGGTAAAATGACAATTTTTGTCAACTAAAAAAAACAGGTAGGGTAAACTACTTGTTTTTTCTTTCTTTTTTGATTATAATATGAGCGTAGTAAGGGAATGAGTGCTATGGCGAAAAAGAAAAATCAAAATAAAAAAGTGACTAAAAAATTAGACAAATTATTGACAGAAAAAAAGAAGATGGAAAAGACGGAGGATTTACCACGTCTAAAGGATTCTGCTAATAAAAAGAAAACTGTCAAAACTGTAAAAAGGACTACTAAGTCTTCTCCTAAGAAAGAGGTTTCATCTGCCACTTCCCAAAATAAAAAAGTAACGCCTAAAAAGAAAAGTGTAGTTGTATCATCCCAAACAAAAAAGAAATTAAAAGCAAGTAATCCTAGAAAAAAACGTTCGGAAGAAGAAACACGTCTTCAAGAATTAGAAAAGGAATTACGAAATTTATATGATTCTTCAGAAGCAGATAAAAAGGAAGAGATTCCAGAAGAGAGAGAGCCTGAAGTAGAAGTTCCTGAGGAAAAAGAGAGTGTTCAGGAGAAACCATCAGAAGTAGAAGCTCCTAAAGAGGAAGAAATTAGAGAGGAAACTCCTGAAATTGATGAAGATCGTACTTCTGTTTTGTTTACAGATGTCGTGATTAATCAAATAGAAGATGATGAAATTGTTGAAAAGAAGAGAATGGATTCTGCTACGATTGTCATTATTATTTTATCAATAGTTTTCTTCCTTATGTTAGTTGCATTTATTGCATTTATTGTTTTTGTATGTACCTACTAAATATTAGTTGAAAATACTAATATTTTTTCTTTTCTTTAAAATTTAAATATATTATAATATAGGAAAGGAGAGATGATCTATGGATAGTGATACAATACTTTTAGATGTTACAGATAGAATGGATAAAGCTCTAGAAAATTTAGAGAAAAAATTTACGACAGTACGTGCAGGACGTGCTAATCCATCTAGTTTGGATGGAATTATGGTGGAATACTATGGTGTAATGACTCCATTAAAACAGTTAGCTACTGTTTCTGTGCCTGAGGCAAGACAGTTATTGATTAAGCCATTTGATAAGAGTTGTTTAAATGGCATTGAAAAAGCTATTTTAGCTTCTAATTTAGGATATAATCCTGGAAATGATGGAGAAACGATTCGTATTGTGATTCCTGAACTTACTGAGGAAAGAAGAAAAGAGCTTGCTAAGCAAGTAAAAGCACTTTCAGAAGAAGCTAAAGTTGCTGTTCGTAATATTCGACATGATGCATTGGAAGATATGGAAAAATTAGATCTTTCTGAAGATGAAGAAAAACGTGTAGAAAAAGAAATTCAAGATCTAGTTAATGATTATAACAAAAAAATAGAAGCAGCATTAAAAGAAAAAGAAAACGAATTACTTACGGTATAAGTATTAAAAAATAGGTGGGTATTGGTATGGAAAGTTTTAAGAAAGAAGAAGTGTTACCATCTAATTTATATGAGCGGTTAACAGTAAAAGAAGAGTTCCAACAAATTCAAAGAAAGTTAAATGGGAATGATAAGCTTGATGATTGTGATTGGAATTATTTATTGCCTCGTTTATATTTGATTGCTTGTTATTATGCTTCAGAAGAAGAGAAAATGACAGTAAAAGAAAAACTAATTTGTTTGCATAATAAATTAACTATGGCAACTCATGAAAAGTGGAGTCCTATTTATACGGAATGCTATAAGCTTTCGGAAGCACTTACTAGTTTTGAAAAAGAGGCAGAGATTAATCGAGATTTATTTTTGGGAAAGGATATTGTTTCTAGTACTTTTGATGAGGAAGATTTAAAGATTTTATTGTCTCAACATAAGGAAGCGTCTATTTTTCATCAAAATAGGGAAGCTTATCTAAAAGAGTTTGTGGGATCTCAAATTGGAGAGATTTCTTCTAATGCTAAACTTTACATTCATGCTTACAAAAGTGCATATGAAGCAGAGAGAAAACTTGTAAAGCAATATCCTGAAAAATCAAAGAAAAAAGTATACTTCTTCGAGAAAAAGTGATATAATCTTTCTATCGACTGAGAAGTGGAGTAGTAGGAAATGATTTATATGTAGAGAGACTATGGTTGGTGAAAATAGTTTATGATAGTTTCTGAATTCGCCATGGAGTTCTTATTAATCATAAGCGTATTCTTGCGTTAAAAGAATTAAGTGTGTAGTAAATAACTATGAAATAAGGTGGTACCGCGGTCATTCGTCCTTATGAGTAGTTATTTTTTTTTGGAGATGATAATATGGAAAAAAAACGATTTATTTTTGATTTAGATAATACTTTATTAAAGTTTGATAAGGATTATCAGGAACGATTTCTTCAGGAAGAATTTGGTGAAAATAATCTGCTTTCTGAGAATTTACAAGAGTGTTTAGAAACGTATTGGGCTAGTTATCCTAGATTTTCTGGTACTAGATTTGCTAGTACTTTATCTCTTTGCTCTGGACTTCGTGTTAAGGAGGATTTTATTGATCGTTGGATTGATACATTAAAGGAGATGCCACCTGTTTTAGAAGAAGGAGTAGGAGAGACACTTGATTATTTAAAAGAGAAAAATAAGAGTTTAGTTGTATTAACTAATTGGGTTTGGGAATGTCAGATACCTAGACTTAAAAAAGCAGGTATTTATCATTATTTTGATAAAATTTATACTAGTGATTATGTACAAAAGCCACATCGTAATGCTTATGATACTTCTATTGGACCTTATTCTTCTGATGAGTGTATCTTTATTGGGGATGATTTAGAAAATGATTATATCGGACCAAGAGAATTTGGATATGATGCTATTTTGTATGATAAGAATGATAAGCATCCAAAACAATTAGTTAAAATAAAAAGAATAAATGAATTAAAAGAAAAGTATTAGGAGGGATACTATGGAGAATAAAAAAATACAGGAAATTAAAGATTTATTACAGAAGGATTTAGTAGATCAGATTTCTTTGAAAGAATTAAATGACTTGAAGGTAAAGTATTTAGGGAAAAAAGGTCTTATTACCGAACTAAATAGTGAAATTAAAAATGTTCCTAATGAAGAAAAAAGAGAATTTGGTCAGAAAGTAAATGAGTTAAGAGATTGTTTTAATGAGTATTATGATTCTAAAAAAGAGCAATTGGATTTGGAAGAGTTGAATCATCGATTAGAGAGTGAAGCGGTTGATATTGGTCTTCCTTCTACTGTTATTTCAACGGGTGCTCCTAATATCTTGGAAAAGGTAATTGAGGAAGTGGAAGAACTATTCTTATCTATGGGATATGATGTTGTAGATGGACCGGAAATCGAAGAAGATAAATATAACTTTGAAATGTTAAATATTCCAAAAGGACATCCTGCACGAGATGCACAGGATACTTTCTATATTGAAGGAGAAGAAATTTTATTTCGTAGTCAAACTTCTCCGGTTCAAGTTCGTACTATGCTAAAGGGCGAAGGAAAGGTGCCTATTCGTATGATTTGTCCTGGAAAGACTTATCGTAGGGATGATGACGATGCTTCTCATTCTCATCAGTTTATGCAAATTGAAGGATTACTTGTAGATAAGAATATTAGTCTTTCTGATTTAAAAGGTACGATGGATGTTTTATTTAAAAGATTATTTGGAAAAGATGTAGAAACTCGTTTTCGACCAAGTTATTATCAATTTACGGAACCATCTGTAGAAGTGGATATTACTTGTGTTTCTTGTCATGGAAAAGGTTGTCCAGTTTGTAAGCATACGGGTTGGGTAACGGTTGTTGGTGCAGGAGTCGTTCATCCGAATGTTCTTCGTATGAGTGGTTATAATCCAAAAGAATGGACAGGATTTGCTTTTGGATTTGGTGCAGAGCGCCTTGCTATGATGAAATATGATATCCATGATATTCGTACATTCTATAATGCAGACTTGAGAGAGACCCCAGTATTTGATAGGGAGGATGAGGAATAATGATTAGTTTAAATTGGGTTAGTGATTATATTGACATTAAAGATCAAGATGTTCATGAACTTGCTGAAAAAATTACTAAAGCTGGAATTAATGTTGAATCTGTTATGACTCATCATATTGATCATTTAGCGATTGGACAAATTGAATCTGTTGAAAAGCATCCTGATAGTGATCATATGCATGTTTGTATGGTAAATGTAGGAGATGAGGTTTTACAGATTGTTTGTGGTGCTCAAAATGTTAGAAAAGATTTGAAGGTAATTGTTGCCAGAGAAGGAGCTATTTTACCTGGAAATTTCGAAATTAAAAAGAGTCGTCTTCGTGGAGTAGATTCTTGTGGAATGATTTGTGCTTTATATGAATTAGGTTTAGAAGAAAAGACAGAAGAGACTCATGCAAAAGGAATTTGTGAATTAGATGATGATGCTCCTGTTGGAGAAGATCCGCTTGCTTATTTAGGATTTGATGATACTTTATATGAATTAGATATTCATAAACATCGTAATAATGATTGTTACTATCATATTGGATTTGCTTATGAAATTGCTTGTATTTTGAATCGTAAAGTAACTTTACCAAGTATCGATTTTCAGGAAGCAAAAGATAAGATTTCTTTCCAATTAGATGTTGAAACAGATAAATGTAGTTATTATGTAGCGCGTGAAGTAAGAAATGTAAAAATTGGAGAAAGCCCAGAGTTTATTAAGAGAAGATTACTTTCTGCTGGAATGAGACCAATTAATAATGTTGTGGATATTTCAAACTATGTTATGTTAGAGTTTGGACAACCTCTTCATTTCTTTGATAAGGATAAATTGGGAGGCAAGATAGTTGTTAGAGATGCTAAAGATAAGGAAGAAATCGTAACGTTAGATGGAAAAACAAGAGTGTTAGATTCTTCTGATATTGTGATTACAGATGGCAAGAAGCCTGTTTGTATTGCTGGCATCATGGGTGGAGAAAATACAGAAGTAGATGAAAATACTAAGAATATTTTGATTGAAGCTGCTATTTTTGATCCTGTTAGAATTCGTACTACTTCTAGAAAACTAGAACTTCCTAGTGAAGCTTCTATTCGTTATGGAAAAGGACTTTCTTATGAATATACGGAAATGGCTAGTAGACGTGCTTGTCATTTGTTAGAAAAATATGCTTCTGCTGAAGTGTTAGAAGGTTCTGTTTTGGTAGATAAAGAGGATCATACTGAAAAGAAGCTTACTTTTCAGGCAGAAGATGTTGATCAAATCTTAGGAATTCATGTTTCTGTTGATGACATGAAGAAGGAATTAGAACGTCTTGATTTTCCATATACTATGAAAAATGATCAATTTGAGGTTACGATTCCTCGTAGAAGATTAGATATCGATGCTAATGTTAATGATATTGCCGAAGAAATTGGAAGACTTTATGGATATAATAATTTAGTTTCTTCTATTCCAACGATTCCTGTTCGAAGAGGAGAATATATTGGAGATGTTAAATATCGTAAGATGGTGTCACATAGACTTCGTAGTTTAGGTTTAACAGAAGTAAAAACTTATACTTTAGTGAGTCCAGAGATGAGTCAACAATTTGTCTACGAGGAAAAAGGACATGTTGTCTTACCTAATCCAATGAGTATAGATAAGAGTGTTGTTCGTACAACTCTACTTCCATCTCTTATGAATGTCTATGAATATAATAAAGCTCGTGGAGTGAAAGACATTTCTATTTATGAAATTGCTAAGACTTATGATAAGAATTATCATGAAACTACTAAGATTGGTGGCTTTATGATGGGAGATTATCTTCATAACAGTTGGAAAAAAGGCTTTCAAGTTGATTTTTATGTAGTAAAGGGAATTCTTGAAAATCTATTATGTTATATGGGTTATCAAAATCGTTACTCTTTTGTTAGAAGTGATTGCAAAGACTTGCATCCAGGAGTTCAAGCTCATATTGTTTTGGATGAAAAGAATATTGGAATTGTTGGTAAAGTTCATCCTAATATTACAAAAGATGATATTTATGTATTTGAACTTGATTTAGATTCTTTATATGGAAAGACTAGCAAGTTAAAATATAAGGAAGCTTTTAAATATCCAAGTATTGAAAAGGATATGGCTTATGTTTTAGATAAGAATGTCGATGCTAGTGATGTTATTCGAACCATTCAAAAAGTAGGTACTAAGATCTTACAAAATGTGGATGTATTTGATGTATATGAAGGTGAAAATGTTGAATCTGGTAAGAAGAGTATTGCTTTTCATTTAGTATTTAATGGAATGGATCGTACTTTGACGGATGAAGAAGTCATGGAAGTTTTCCATAAGATTATTGACAAAGTAATTGTCACTCATCATGCAGAATTAAGAGACAAGTAAAATAAAATGTAAAGGAATAGTTATTGTAGAAAAAAACTATTCCTTTTTTTTTTACAATGATATAATGAAGATAAGAGGTGTATACATGGAAGAGAATAATCAGGTGAAACAGTCGGAAGAAAGAATAAGTCAAAACAATAGAAGAAATACTTTCATTTTTGTGCTAGCTGCTTTATTGATAGTTGGGCTATCTGTAGCTTGTGGATGGTTTGCAAATAGTTATTTTGCTGGTAGTCATGAAAGTACTGATAAAAATAGTAATAATGGTACTGATGGAGAAATAGTAGAGAAAACAGAGTCAAAAGAATGGGTAAGCTTAGGAACAGATATCTCTAAAGTAGAGGATGTTTATGAAAAAGTAAGTCAGTTTATTTATAAGAAAAATAGACCAAATGGTGGTCTTTCTTTTGGAGTTGATGAGCACAATCAAAATGAGATGATTAGTTTTCTAGCATCGTGTTTAAGTGTTTCAGACTTAGATGATACTACTAGCATATTTGATTATGGTACTAAAGGTTTTCTTAGTTATGAAAAAGCACAGGCAATTTTGGCAAAATACTTTGGTAAAAAAATTATAATAGATACTAATTATGACAGTGGTTTACCTAATGCTAATGGAATTGCATATTTTGATAAAGATAAAAATGCATATGTTGTAAATTTTTACCCACATGGTCGTATTTCAGGACCAGAAACAAAAATAATTTTGAGACAGGTAGTAGAGGCTCTGGAATCAAGTGATGAAATTAAAATTATTGAAAAAGCTATCTATGTTAGTTCTAAATACGAAAATGGAATGGAAAATTATGAAATTTATGCTGATCCAGGAGAAAAAATTAGCATAGAAAGAATTAGTGATTCAACCGAAAATATTTCAAATTATACTATTACAGTAAGTGATTACTTAGATAAGGCTGCCACTATTACAAGTTATTATCATAAAGCAGAGGATGGAACTTATTATTTTGTTAGTAGTGAAATAACAAATTAGTGTTACGTTGAAAAAGACTAGAGATTTTCTCTAGTTTTTTGTTCCTAGTTTCTTTTTCTTTCTTTTTATTGTAAAATAATGTTGGTGGTTATATGCAACTTACGTATCATGATAAGGACTATGAAGTTGTTATCGAGAGAAAAGCAAGACAAAAAAATACATATATTCGTGTAAAAAAAGATTTAAAAGTGACGGTAACAACAGGTTATTTAACACCTATTAGTTTTATTGAAAATTTAATTCAAAATCATTATGATCGGGTTACACAGATGATTGATTTTCAAGAGAAGAAAGTAAAAAACAATCAAGGTTTTTTCTATTTGGGTAAACAGTATGTAATGGTTACTTCTTCTCAAGAAGGAGTTCATTTTGCTGGGAATATTTTCTATGTTCCGCAAGGATTTGATGTGGATGTTTGGTATAAGAAGCAAGCAAAAACTTTGTTTTCTGAGAGATTGGATTTGTTATATCATCAATTCACAAGAAAAATTCCTTATCCTAAACTTCGTATTCGTAAAATGACAAGTCGTTGGGGAGTATGTAATGTTAGAACTCATATTATTACTTTAAACTTGGAATTAATGAAGAGAGATATTGCTTATCTTGATTATGTGATTATTCATGAGATGAGTCATTTAATTTATGGTGATCATTCCTCTTCTTTTTGGAAATTAGTAGAGGAGAATATGCCTGGTTATAAAAAATATCGTGAGGAGATGAAGGAATTCTAATGGTAATTAAAAGTTTAGAAAATGAGAGAATAAAGAATGTTTTAAAACTACAAAAGAAGAAATATCGTGATCTTAGTAAAACTTATTTAATAGAAGGAGAACATTTAATTGAAGAAGCCTATAAAATAAGTGCTGTTTTAGAAGTCTATTTGTTAGAAGATACTCCATTTTCTTTTGATATTCCTCATACTTATGTTAGTTATGAAGTGATGAAGAAACTTTCTATGATGGATACTCCTAGTACTATGATTGCTGTATGTTGTAAGAAAGATTTTTCGGATTTAAAAAATGAAAAAGCTTTGAATAAAGTTTTATTATTAGATGAGATTCAAGATCCAGGGAATCTAGGAACTATTATTCGTAGTAGTGTAGCTTTTGGTGTGGATATGGTTATTTTATCTGAGAATACTGTGGATTTGTATAACCCTAAGGTATTGAGAGCTACTCAAGGAATGTATTGTCATATTCCTATCTTCTCTTTGAATGCTAAAGAGGCTATTGATTATTTTAAGAAGAATCAATATATCATTTATGGAACCAATGTAAATAATGGAGTAGATGTTAGAGAATTAACTTCTTCTCAAAAAGAAAAATTTTGCTTAATTATGGGAAATGAAGGAAATGGAATTCGCCCTGAAATACAAGAACTTTGTGATCAGAATCTATATATTCCAATGAAAGAAGAAGTAGAAAGTTTAAATGTAGGAATTGCTTGTAGTATATTACTATATGAATTGGGGAGATAAGATGGGGAAAGTATGTATTGGAAAGATTGTTTCTACGCATGGAATTCATGGAGAAATTCGTATTTTAAGTGATTTTCCATATAAAGAAAAAGCTTTTGCAGTAGGAAATAAGATTATTATCGATGATTCTATCTATGAAATTGAGACTTATCGAGTTCACAAACAATTTGATATGATTACTTTGAGTGGCTTTACGGATATTAATCAAGTTTTGCCTTTTATGAAAAAAGATGTGTTTATTTTGGAAGAAGATTTAGATTTAGGCGAAAATGAAATTTTGGATGAAGAATTAATTTCTTTTAAAGTATTGACAAATAAGGGAGAAGAGGGAATAATAAAAGAAATTTTTAAAGCCAGTGAAGCAAATAAGATTTTACGAATTCAGTTGGATAGAGAAATTTTAATTCCTATGAATTCTCCTATGGTAGAGAAAATTGATAAAGAGAAGAAAGAAATTACGATTCATTTAATAGAAGGGATGTAGATGTATGAGAATAGATATTTTGACTTTATTTCCTAATATGTTTGAAAATATTTTTCAAGAATCTATTTTAAAAAGAGCTATTGAACTTGGAAAAGTGGATATTCATTTAGTTAATTTTAGAGATTATACTGAAGATCCTCATCATAAGGTTGATGATACTCCTTATGGCGGTGGAGCTGGAATGGTATTAATGTGTCAGCCTATTTTTGATTGTGTAGAATCCTTAAAAGGAGAAAATACTAAAGTTATTTTATTGACTCCTTCTGGAGAAGTTTATCATCAAAAAATGGCTTATGATTTATCAAAAGAAGAACATCTTATTTTGATTTGTGGTCATTATGAAGGTTTTGATGAAAGAATTAAAAGTATTTGTGATTTAGAAATCAGTATTGGAGACTATGTTTTAACAGGTGGAGAAATACCAGCAATGGTGCTTGTTGATTCTATTACTCGTTTACTTCCTGGAGTTATCAAGGAGGAAAGTTATGTGGAGGATTCTTTTACTAGTCCTCTTCTAGATTATCCTACTTATACGAAACCAAGGGTTTATAAAGGAATGGAAGTACCTGAAGTTTTGATTTCTGGAGATCATAAGAAGATTGATGGGTATCGTGAGAAGGAGAGTATTCGTATTACGAAGGAAAAAAGACCTGATTTGTATCACGAATAGGAGAGTTTTATGTATTCTATTTCTAGTCGAAAATATATCAATAATGGGAAATTGTTAGATAAAACCGATGTTTTGGACATTGGTGGATTTTTGGTGGCTACAAAAAGGAAAGTTTTTCAAATTCAAGGAGCTAATGTTCGCAAGATTCGAGTTGTGGATAAAGATTTAGCTCATCCTTTGGTTCATGAAGTTGTCATGAGAAAGTATCAACAATTGATTTCAGTTTTAGCAGAGCTTTTGGTAGAAGATGATGACGACGGTGAAACTTGTCGAGAAGCACTTAATCAAATCGAGAGATTTAGGATACAAGTTAAAAATAAATATCGTAATTATGTGAAAAAACAAGAATTAGAGAGAATGTCTAAAAAGCTATCCAAGATTCAAAAGGAAATGCAAATGAAGCTATTTATGATTCAAAATTCTTATTTAAGATATCCAGAAAGTAATCGAAGAGGTCGTTGATTTTCGAAAATACTTTCTTTTTTTTTAAGAATATGATATAATTAAGTACGAAAAAAAGAGCTATTGTTTATATATACCTATGAAAGAGGTGATATGATGAATCAAGTTAATTTTAGCTTTCTTGTTATATTACTTATAGTATTAGTAGTGGCATTTTCTTTGGCATTTCGTTTTGAAAATAGAGATACTATTTTTACGGATGTGCAAGGTGTTTCTGAAAGAGGATAAAAATTCTGTTTTTCTTGTTGCAAAATAAGGAAAATATGATATAATTTAATTCGTCTGGGAATGATCCGCTGATAGATTTTTATTATGATCATTTGTAAATATATATAGAGAGGAGCTAATTGGATGAATATTATTGACAAGATTAATGCGAAACAAATGAATCCTAATATTCCAGAATTCCGTGTTGGTGATACGGTACGTGTGGATGTTAAGATTATTGAAGGTAAAAGAGAACGTATCCAAGCTTATGAAGGTGTAGTTGTTGCTCGCCGTGGTGGAAGTGTTTCTGAATCTTTTACAGTTCGTAAGATGTCTAGTGGAGTTGGTGTTGAAAGAACTTTTCAACTTCATTCACCAAAGGTAGCTGCTATAACTGTAATTCGTAGAGGTAAAGTAAGACGTGCTAAGCTTACATTCCTTAGAAATATGGTTGGCGGATATCGTATTAAAGAAAGAGGACAAAAATAATAAGGCTATTGCCTTATTTTTTGTAGGTGAGTTATGAGTGATACTAAAGAAGAAAGTAAATTTCGAAGAATTTTTAAGGAATATTTTCCTTATGTAATAACCATTATTTTGGTTATTTTGATTAAGAAAAATGTAGTTTCTCCTATTCAAGTAAATGGTGAAAGCATGATGGATACTTTACATGATGGGGATATTATGATCTTGAATATTATCAAATATCGTTTTTCTGAAATTAAACGTTTTGATATTGTAGTAGTTCGTCAAAAAAGAGAATATATTATTAAGAGAGTTATTGGTTTGCCTGGGGAGACAGTTGAGTATAAAGATAATCAATTATATGTAAATCATAAGAAAGTTAAAGATTCTTATGGGACTAATCCTACAGAAGATTTTTCGGTTGTTGTACCAGAAGATTCCTATTTTGTATTAGGAGATAATCGTAATAATTCTTTAGATAGTAGGTATTTTGGATGCTTTTCCAAAAAGCAGATTTTAGGTAGCACAAGACTTACCTTGTTTCCTTTTAGTAGGATGGGAATGCAAGAATAACAGAATCAATGCTTAGCATTGATTTTTTTATGCTATAATACGTTTGGTGGTTGTATGTATACAGTTCTTGTTTCTACAGAGAAGGAAAAAAATTATTTTTGTAAGAGACATTCTTTTATATCTATTGGAGAATTTTTTCTAGAAGAAGCAGTATATGAAGCATATTCTAGTTTAAAGAAAGCTTTTCAAGAGAAGAATCTTTATTTGAAAGAGATTTCTTTTTTTGATGATCAGCTTTTTGAATACCAAGTAGGTTTAGCAATAAAAGTAAAGTTCTTTTCTTTTCCTGATAGAGATTTTTTTCTTTCTACTTTTGGTTTTATTGTTCGAGAAGAAGCTAAAGATTTTCTTTGGATTCGATATGTTGGAAAGATTCCTGCTAGGATATTGTTTCAAAAGAAAATTTCTTTAGAAGAGTATTTAGATTCTTTTGCTTGTGTTTTAGTTGTGGATAAGCCAGTAGGAATCACTTCCTTTGACGTTGTGAAAAAAATTAGTGAACTTTATGGGATATCTAGAGTGGGACATACTGGGACATTAGATCCGATTGCTTCTGGAGTTATGTTAGTTACCGTTGGAAAAGCTACTAAAATTGTGGAATTACTGACAGCTCAAGATAAAGAGTATATTGCTTCTTTTGAATTGGGTTATCGAACGGATACTTATGATAGTACAGGAGAAGTTTTAGATCGAAAAGAAATACCGTCTAATATTCATTTGAAGGAAGTTATACAATCTTTCCAAAAAACATATTTTCAAGAAGTACCTATTTATTCTGCTGTGAAAGTAAATGGAAAAAAATTATATGAATATGCAAGAAGTGGAATGGACGTAGATTTACCTAAGAGGGAAGTAACTATTAAAGAAATAGAGTTACTAGAAGAAAAACAAAATACTTTTACTTTTAGGGCTTTCGTAACTAAGGGATGTTATATTAGGAGTCTTATTCATGATATTGGTCTTTCTTTAGGAGTTTATGCTACTATGACTAGTTTGCGAAGAACGAGACAGGGAAATGTTTATGTGAAAGATGCTTCTTCTTTGGAAGAAATAGAATCTGGTTTAGTTAGAGAATATGATATGGATGAAGTTTTGGATTATCCTATTATTGTGGTGGATTCTATTTTAGAGAAGAAGATTAAAAATGGAATGAGAATTCCTAATATATGGAATATTCAAGACAAAGTTCTATTTAAAAATGAAGAAAATCATATTCTAGGAATTTATGAGGTATCTAATCAAGATTTAATTACATGGAAAAACTTTTAAGTTTTAAAATAAAACTTGTAAAATAAAGAAAATATGATATAATACTAAAAGAAAGGAGTGGGAAAGAAAAGCCCACTCTTATTATTTGGGAGGTATTATGAAAGAAAAAATAGCTAATTTAGTTAATGATTCTATTCAAGATTTAGGTGTTTATGTTTTTGATGCTTATTTGGATACAGAAGAGGGAAAAACAAGAATGAACATTGTTTTGGATAGTGAAGAAGTTATTGATTTAAATCGAATTACGGATGCTTCTAGAGTAATTAATAAAATATTGGATCAAGAAGAGAAATTACTAGAAAATGTAGATGAATTGGATATTTTTTCTAGGGAAAAAGGAGATTGTGAGTAAAATGAATGGAAAAGAATTTAAGAAAGCATTAGATAATATTGTTGCAGAAAAAGATATCGATCCAGAGATTGTTTATGGTGCAATGGAACTTGCTTTAACTTCTGCTTATAAGAAAAATTTTAATTCTAAAACAAATGTCAGAGTACTTTTTGATCGTGATACTGGGGATATTAAAGTTTATTCTTATTTAACTGTTGTTCCTGATGATAAAATGACGAAGGAAGAGTATGAAGATGCTTTATTTGAAAAGTATGCTGAAGATGAAGAGTTAGATACTAAGCCAGAAGAAGTAGAAGAGACGGAAGAAGGAGGAGAGGAAGAAAAGAAAAATGAAAAAGAAGTTGTTTCTTACTTCAATCCGGAAACAGAAATTAAATTAAGTGATGCAAAGAAAATCGATAAATTATTAGAAGTGGGAGATACGATTGATACAGAAGTAACTCCTAAAGATTTTGGACGTGTTGCTACTTCTACAGCTAAACAGGTAGTAATTCAAAAAATTCGTGAAGCTGAAAGAAATAGTATCATGGAGGAATTTGGTGATAAGCAGGATGAATTATTAATTGGTACGGTTGCCTTAGAGGATACGGACAATTACTTTATTGATCTTGGAAGAACTAACGGAATTTTACCAAAGAAGGATTGTATTCCTGGAGAAAAAATTGAGATGGGTTCTCAAATTAAAGTTTATGTTTCAAAAGTAGATAATAATGGAAAGAATTTATTGATTTTATTAAGTAGAACTCATTATGGATTTGTAAAAAGATTATTTGAACTAGAGATTCCTGAAATTAATGATGGAACCGTTATGATTTATAGTGTTGCAAGAGATGCTGGTGTTAGAAGTAAAGTAGCTGTATATTCTGAGAAAGCAAATGTAGATCCAATTGGAGCTTGTATTGGAGAAAAAGGTTCTAGAATTGCTAGAATCATGGAAGAATTACATGGAGAGAAGTTAGATGTTGTACGTTATGATCCAGATCCAGCAGTATTTATTGAAAACGCTTTATCTCCTGCTAAAGATCTAACGGTTGCTGTAACTGATCCTAAGAAGCTAGAAGCAATGGTTATAGCAGATGGAGATAATTTCTCTTTGGCTATTGGTAGAAAAGGACAGAATGCTCGTTTGGCTACTCGTCTTACTAAGTTTAAGAGAATTGATATTAAGACAACAGAACAGGCAAGAGAAGCAGGAATTAATTTTAGATAGAGGTGTTATATGAAAATGAGAAAAATACCTTTAAGAACTTGTGTAGTGTCTCATGAGGCTCTTCCAAAAGGAGAACTTCTAAGAATTGTGAGAACTCCTGAAAAAGAAGTAAAAGTAGATCTTACTGGAAAACTAAATGGAAGAGGAGCATATATTAAGAAAGATATAGCTGTTTTGGAACAGGCAATCAAAACGAAAATTCTAGAAAAGAAATTAGAATGTAAAATTGATGATATTGTTTATGAAGAAATAAAAAAATATATAGAAAAGTGAGGTGGTCATTGTGATGACATTGGAAGATTATGCAATTGATGTTGGCAGATCTGTAGATGAAGTAAAAGCATTATGTGATAAAGTAGGGATTTCTTATCAGGATGAGAATACTTTACTAGATGATATTAGCATTACTCTTTTGGATAATGAATTACAAGATCAAGAAGATTATGTAGAAGAGAATAGTGAAGTTTTAGAAGAGAAGAGATTAGAGGAAGAAGTAGAAGATCGTGCAGAAGAATTAGCTTTTTCTACTAAAATTGATTTTGATAACGAACAGAGTTTTACTAAGTTAAAACAAAATAAGCAATCTCAGAAGACTGAAAATCAAAATCCTAAGAAAGACTTTCTAAAAGAAAGAAAGAAGATGTATAAACATCGTGAAAAACTTCAAAGTAATGAAACTCCTAAGGATGAAAATGTAATTCTTTATAAAGAAGGCATGACGGTTACTGATTTTGCTTCTTTGTTAGAAATTGCTCCTGTTGAATTAGTAAAAAAACTAATGGGATTAGGAGTTATGGCTGGTATTAATCAATCTATTGATTATGATAGTGCTGAAATTGTTGCTTCTGAATATGAAAAAGTATTGAAAAAAGAAGAAGTAGCTGATATTTCTAATTTTGAAAATTATGAAATAGAAGATCGTCTTGAGGATTTAGTTGAAAGACCACCTGTTGTTACGATTATGGGGCATGTTGATCATGGAAAGACAACTTTGCTTGATTATATTCGTAATAGTAATGTTGCTTCAGGTGAAGCTGGTGGAATTACTCAAGCAATTGGGGCTTATTCTGTAGAGTGTAATGGGAAGTCTATTACTTTTATTGATACTCCAGGGCATGCTGCTTTTACAGAAATGCGTGCCAGAGGAGCTCAAATTACAGATATCGTTATTATTATTGTAGCGGCAGATGATGGAATTATGCCGCAAACAAGAGAGGCAATTGATCATGCTAAAGCTGCTGGAGTTCCTATTATTGTTGCTATTAATAAGATTGATAAACCAGAAGCAAATATTGAAAGAGTTATGACTGGTTTAGTAGAAAATGGATTAACACCTGAAGAGTGGGGTGGAGATGTTATGGTTAATAGAATCTCTGCCAAATCTGGTGAAGGTGTAGATAGCTTACTTGAAAACATTTTATTAGTTGCTGAGATGCATGAATATAAAGCTAATCCATCACGTTATTCAACTGGTGCTGTTGTAGAAGCTAGAAAGGATTCTAAGGTTGGTTCTGTTGCTACTTTATTGATTCAAAATGGTACACTTCGTTTAGGAGATCCTATTGTTATTGGAAATTATGCTGGAAAGGTTAGAACGTTAAAAAATGACCGTGGAGTTAATATCGTAGAAGCTGGTCCATCTACTCCGGTTGAAGTAACAGGTATTTCGGAAGTTGCTACGGCTGGGGATAAATTTATGGCTTTTGAATCTGAGAAAAAGGCAAAAGATATTGCTGCTGCACGTAGTTTGAGAAGTAGAGAAAAAGATACGAATTTTAATGGTCTAACTTTGGAAGATCTATTTGGTAGAATTAAAGAGGGACAAAAAGAAATTAATGTGATTTTAAAAGCAGATGTGAATGGTTCTTTGGAAGCTGTTCGTAATGCTCTAGAAAAGATTGATGTAGAAGGGGTTAAAGTTTCTATTATTCGTGGTGGAGTTGGTGCTATTACAGAAAGTGATGTTGTTTTAGCTTCTGCTTCTCATGCCTTAATTATTGGTTTCAATGTTCGTGCAGGCTTATCTACACAAGATATTGCTAAACAATATGGTATTGAAATTAAGACATATGATATTATTTACAAAGTAGTAGAAGATATGGAAAATGCGATGAAGGGAATGCTTGATCCAGAGTTCGAAGAAAAAGTTGTTGGAACTGCTGAAATTCGTCAATTATTCAAATTCTCAAAAGTTGGTTTAATTGCCGGTTGTCATGTAACGAGTGGTGTTATTAAGAATAACAGTAAAGCTCGTATTATTCGTGATAATGTAGTTGTTTATAATGGTGCAATTCATACTCTTCAACATGAAAAAGAACAAGTAAAAGAGATGAAGAAGGATATGGATTGTGGAATTACTTTAGAGAATTGCCAAGACTACAAAGAAAAAGATATTATTGAAACTTATGAATTAGTAGAAATCAAAAGATAATTTAAGAGATAAAGAAGGTGAAAATATGCCTAGTATTAAAATTGAACGTTTGAATCATGCGATTCAAGAAGAAATTAGTGTAATTTTAATGAAAGAAGTAAAAGACGAAGCACTTCGCTTTGTCACAATTACAGGTGTAGAAGTAACTACTGATTTGAGTTATGCGAAAGTGTATTATACAACTCTTCATCAAGAAAAATTGGATGAAGTAAAGATTGCTTTAGAAAAGGCTTCTTCTTTTATTCGATTAAAATTAGCTGAGAGAATAGAAGTACGTCATACACCAGAATTAAGATTTATCTATGATTCTTCTATTGATTATGGAAATCATATTGATCAAATTATTAGAGATATTCATGAAAAAGAGAATAAAGATTGAGTAATCAATCTTTTTCTTTTTTTCTTGTTATGTTAAAATAAAGAAGAGGAGAATAGGTAGTATGAAAAAAGTAGTGTTTATTATTATGTTATTATTTTCTCCTATTGTTGTTTTTGCAAGAAGTCAGAAAGAAGATTTTCTTTCTATGATTGAAAGTATTAAGAATGTTCAAGTGGAAGAAGATACTAAAATTTTAAAGACAATCGTTCAAAAGAATACTATTCAGTTCCAAATGGATAAAAATGGTAAAAGAAAAGAATATATAATTTATTATTCTATTTCTGATGATATATTTTCTTTCTCTAGCGGAAAAGGGATTTTAAAGAATTCTAGTTTGAATCAGATTGAGGGAAATGAACCGGCTTTTTATTTGTATTCTATTTTGGAGAGTATGTCTACTTCTTCTTATCAGCAAGAGCATTATTATAATCAAGAGGAAATTTTTAAAAAGTGGGATAATCTTTCTGAAGAAGAGAAAGACAACTTCTGTACTTCTAGTCTTATAGAAGATTGGGATCAGGGAAAGACATTTGGTATTCGACTTATCCCGGAGACAGATAAAAAAGATTGCTATTTCAAGATTTCTTATCAGTATTCTTTTCATGGAGAAGATGCTATTGTTTCTAAGCAAGAAGATAAAGCCTTTTTTCGTAGATTTGTCGATGGAAGTTATATAAAACTTGTGAGTGCTTTTTTACTTTTAGGAATCCTTTTAAGTTTTTATAGTTATTATGATATGAAAAAAAGAAAAAGAAGGGATACTAAATGAAAAAAGATATTTATCAAGATTGTTGGGTATATGTTTTTTTGCTGATTAGTGTTGTTGTTTTATGGGAAGCTTTTCTTCCATATGGAATTTCTGTTAGAAATCAGTTCATTTCTACTTCTATTTTTTTCTTGCCATTTACTTTTCTCTTGATTCATATTATTGATTGGAAATATTCTTATCAAAAGGCTATTCTTGCTATAGTTTTTTCTTCTTTGTCTTTTGTCTTTTTCTTTTCTTCTCTTGCACTAGGAAAAAACATTTTGTTTTCTGATATTATTGGAGAATTGTGTGGCTATACAGTTAGTCAGTTTGTGAATTTATTTGTTTTTGAATTTGTCATTCAAAGAAAAAAGAAAAATGGTATTTTTCTTTATTTTCATTATTTGATTTCTTTTCTTATTTATGATTTGTTTTATCTTTTTATTTATATTTCTAAAATTGTTTTTGAAGATTTTTGGTTTGTTTATTTTTTCTCATTATTATTGGAAGCTATTGTGGCTATTCCTTTCACGTGGTTTGATAAGAGTGTTCAAAAAAAGATATCCTAGTGGACATCTTTTTATATTAGTATGGATAGTGAAATTAAAGCAATATTATGAATCATATGCATTGCCATGGAAGTAAAAACGGTATCCGTTTTATAGTAAGCATAAGAAAATGTAGCTCCAAGACTACCATAAGAAATAATGAATAAGTAGTCTGTCCAAACAGTTGCGTTATTAATTACATGTGCTATTCCAAATAGTAAGAAGGAAGCAAGGATGCCTATCCATTTATATTTTAAGAAAACGTCCTTTAAAGTTTTTCTGAAAGCAATTTCTTCATTGAATGGGGCAAGAATTCCTGCATCTAGTAACATGAGTGAAGGAAATGCTTTAATCATTTCTTGAATGAGATTTTCATTTTTGGCTCCTTCTGTATGAAATACTAGCATAAAAATCAGATTAAATACTACCATCAATACTAGGCCTATGATCCAGCAGGCAAAGCCAGTACTCATATTTTCTCCTAGTTTTTCTTTAAATGTTTTCCATTCTTTTTTTAAATCTTTTCGATAAAGGAAGAAAAAGATAATGGCTATAATTATACTGGAGAAGGTAGAGAGAATGACGGCATTTTTATCACTTAGATTTTTGGTATCTATATGAAATAATTGGATTGGTATGACTTGTACATAAGCTCCATACCAAAAGATTAAAAATGTAAGGATTGCTTTTAAAATAGTTTTTCCTTGTTTTGTTAACTGTAGTTTTTCTAACATAATTATCACCTTTATTAGAATATCATAAAAAGAGAAAAACGGAAACCTTCTTCTGAAAATTTTATGTAGCCTTTTGATACTTTTTTGTAACGAATATGTCTTACATGTTCTGGTTTGTTGACTACTTTTTTTCTTGATTTATCTGCAGTTTAAAAAAAACTTGCATAATGTAGAAAACAATAGTATAATACATTTGATTCCAAAGAGATGGAATTACCTTTACTCAGAATATGAATTTCCGACGTATTCTTGGTAATGGCGAATATGAAAGAGAAAGGAAGTATGAAGATGGCTTTAACAAAAGAAGCAAAAGCAAAGATCGTAAAAGAATTTGCAAAAAATGAGAAAGATACAGGTTCTGCTGAAGTACAAATCGCTATTCTTACAGAAGAGATTAATAATTTAACAGAACACTTAAAAACTCATAAACACGATTTCCACTCTAATAGAGGTCTTCTTAAGAAAGTTGGACAACGTAGAAATATGTTATTATACTTAGCTAAGAAGGATATTAAGAGTTATCGTGAAGTTGTTAAAAAATTAGGTTTAAGAAAGTAGACACGTTTTTTCAGTGTCTATTTTTTTTAGAAAAGAGGTATTTATGAAGAAAAAAGTATATGAATTTGATTTTTATGGAAGAAAGATTGTTGTTGAACATGGTGAGTTGGCAAAACAAGCAGATGGTGCTGTACTTGTTAGATACAATGATACGGTTATTTTAACAGCTACTGTTGTATCTAAGAATGTAAATTTGCTTTCTGACTTTTTCCCATTAACAGTAAACTATCAAGAAAAATTGTATTCTGTTGGAAAGATTCCAGGAGGATTTATCAAGAGAGAAGGAAGACCAAGTGAAGCTGCTACTCTTGCTGCTCGTATGATTGATAGACCAATGCGTCCATTATTCCCAGAGGGATTTAAGAATGAAGTACAAATTATTTCTACTGTTTTATCTGTAGATCAAGATTGTTCTCCAGAATTAACGGCAATGTTTGCATCTTCTTTAGCAGTATCTATTTCTAAGATTCCATTCAATGGACCTATCGCAGGAGTTAAGGTTGGTAGAGTAGATGGAGAATTTATTATTAATCCAACTCCAGAAGAATGTGAGAAGTCAGAACTTGAGTTAACTGTTGCTGGAACGAAAGATGCTATTAATATGGTAGAGTCTTCAGCTAAGCAAGTATCTGAAGAAGTAATGTTAGAAGCATTAATGTTTGGTCATAGAGCTATTAAGAAATTAATTGAATTCCAGGAGAAGATTATTAAGGAAATTGGAGAAGAGAAGATGGAGTATGAAACATTGACTCCAGAATCTGAATTAATTGAAAGAATTTCTGATTTAATTACAAAAAAGATGGATAAAGCTCTTCGTATAAAAGATAAATTAAAGAAATATGCAGCTATTGATGAAATTAAAGAAGAGATGAATGAATTATTCACAAAAGAAAATGAAGATACTATGAAGGAAGAAGAATTAAAAGAGCTTCTTGTTAAAGTACAAATGGTAGTATCTGATATTGAATATAATTTATTTAGAAGTATTGTGGTAAAAGAGAAGCTTCGTGCTGATGGACGTAAGATGGATGAAATTAGACCATTGTCTACAGATATTGATTTATTACCAAGAACTCATGGTTCTGCATTATTTACTCGTGGTGAGACTCAAGCTTTATCTATCACAACTTTAGGTGCTTTGAATGAACATCAAGTAATTGATGGATTAGGATTAGAAGATCAAAAGAGATTTATGTTACATTATAACTTTCCACAATTCTCTGTCGGAGAAACTGGTAGATATGGTTCACCTGGAAGAAGAGAAATTGGTCACGGAGCTTTAGGAGAAAAGGCACTTGCTCAGGTTATTCCAAGTGAAGAGGAATTCCCTTATACTATTCGTGTTGTATCTGAAATCTTAGAATCTAATGGTTCTTCTTCTCAAGCAAGTATTTGTGCTGGTTGTATGTCTTTAATGGCTGCTGGTGTACCAATTAAGGCACCTGTTGCTGGTATTGCAATGGGATTAATTACTCATGAAGATCAGTATACTATTTTAACGGATATTCAAGGTATGGAAGATCACTTAGGAGATATGGATTTTAAGGTAGCAGGAACAGAAGAGGGAATTACTGCTCTTCAAATGGATATTAAGATTAGTGGTATTACAGAACAGATTCTAAAGGAAGCTTTGGAACAAGCACGTAAGGCTCGTTTAGAAATCTTGAAAGTTATTAAGAAACAAATTAAAGAGCCTCGTAAAGAAGTATCTAAGTACGCTCCTAAGATGGTAACCTTTATGATTAATCCAGCTAAGATTAAGGATGTCATTGGTAAGGGCGGAGAAATGATTACGAAGATCATTTGTGAAGCTTCTAATGTAACGGAAGTTACTAATGTAAATGCTGTTAAAGTAGAATTAGAAGATGATGGAAGAGTTATCATTTATCATTATGATCAAGATATTATTGATAGAACAAGAGCTATGATTGAAGAGATTATTCGTGAAGTAGAAGTTGGAAAAATATATGAAGCTAAGGTAGTTAAAGTAGAAGATTATGGTTGCTTTGTAGAATTATGGCCAGGATGCGAAGGAATGGTTCATGTTTCTCAACTTGCTCATGAAAGAGTAGAAAAAGCAGGAGATGTTGTCTCTGTTGGAGATGAAATCATAGTAAAAGCTTTAGGTATGGATAAGAGAGGTAGACAAAACTTTTCTAGAAAAGAAGCTTTACCAAAGCCAAAAGAAAAGAAGGAAAAGAAAGAAGAAAAAAAGGAAGAAGTAGCTTCTGAAGAATAATCTTTCTTTTTTCTAAAAAAATGCTATAATATGAGCATGACGGAGGGAATCGGTATGGGTGATTTAATTAAAACTATTATTAAATGGATTCTTGTAATTATTATTACTATTTTGATTATTGCTTTTATTATTCATCTTGCTAATAAAAGCACAAACAAGAAAAATTCTCAAGAGGTCCATTCTATTGAAAGTATTAAGTTAGATAATTCTGATGAGGATTCTTATTCGGAGAACTCAGAAGATAACAATAATAGTAACAGTACGAATCGTAATAACAACAATACTAATAGTACTAACAGCAATAGTAATAGTAGTAATGCTGGAAATAACAAAAGCGGAAACAGTAATGGTAATGGAACATTAATCGTTGGTGTTTCTGATACGGGAGCGGTAGATAATGTATCTATATGGGTAGGAATTATTACTTTATGCTCTTCCACTTACTATATTTATAAAATGAAAGAAAAAGGTTCAGAATAGAACCTTTTTTCATATACATTAATAGGTGATGTTATGAAAACTTTTTTTTATCAATTATTTGTTATTCTTTTATCTATTTTTAGTTTTTATTATACTAACCAAGTGGTTCAATTTTTAAAAGAACAAGATGTTTTGATGAAAGAAATTAAAGCTACTGAGTCAAAATATGCTATCGAGGCAGTGAATGCTAAAATAGAAGAGAATACTATTCGTCCTGGTAAAAAAGGAAAGACAATAGATTATGAAAAAACCTATTATTATATGAAAAATTATGGTACTTATAATGAGTCTTTGACGGTTTTAAAAGATACAGTTCCTACTATTTCTATCATGGATCATTATGATAAATATGTTGTTGGTGGAAATACTACTCATAAATGGATTTCTTTTGTTTTTGTTTTAAGAAAAGACTCTCATTTGGATTCTATTATTCATATACTAACAAAAAAAAATGTAGAGGCTACTTTCTTTGTTGATGGTGTTTATTTAGAAAAATATGCATCTTTGATTCAGAAAATGGATCCATATGAATTTGAATTATTAAGCTATCAAGGAGAATATAAGGAAGCTATTTTTAAGACCTCTATTTCTTATTTAGAATCCTTAACGAATCATTCTGTAAAATACTGTTATGTAGAAGAAGAAAACTCAAAAGTATTAGATTTATGTATGAAATTAAAGTTATATACTATTAAACCAACGTTGATATTAAAAAATGATATTTATCAAGGGGTAAGAGATCAGATTCGTAATTCTTCTATTATATCTTTTGAAGTGAATTCTCAAGTTGAAAGAGAGCTATCTATTGTAATTGATTATATACAAGAAAAAGGATACGAAATTGTATCATTAGATCATTTACTATCAGAGTAGATTTGAAAAAAAGTAAGAATTGTGTTATAGTGTTTTTGGGATAATAAAAATATGTTTATACTATTTTTCAAAGTCTTATCAATTTATCACGCGTTTGGTTAAGCCTTGTTTTATCCCAAGAAGAGTTTAAGACTCTTCTTTTTTTGTTTACATTTTTAGAATGAAATTCATTTTGGAAACTTAATTTTGGTGAAGGTATATATTAAAATCAAATTATGTTAAGAATAGGGTGAATGGGATGAAAAAAATATTAATATTTATTCTGTTGTGTATTCTGTTTGGTCCTAGTGTTGTGTTTGCGGAAGAGTATTGCAAAGTTATATCCGGAAGATGCTTATATTGGGAAAATGGATATTAAAGAATATGCTAAAAATATTGAATGGGTTTATGATATTACTTATTGGTTAGGTAGTGGATTTAAGGGTACCGATCCCACGGCAAGTGAATTTAATGATTACTACATTTCTAATGAAGGAATGCTTTGTGCATTGGGAAGAGGCCAATGTGGATATCTTAAATATCCTATTGGTAATGGATTACGTCCAGCGATTACTATTTTTTCGGATAATCTTAGGTATACTATAAAGACTAGGACTGGTGGTTATGGTACTATTGAAGTGGTAGATAGTGCAGATGGTGGAGATTTTATCAGTGTTTTTATTGTCTCTAGAAGAAAAAGAGAAGAATAAAAAAGAAGCAAAGCTGTAGCTTTGTTTCTTTTTTTTACATAAAATTGTACGGGAAGATTACTTTTGCAAATAATAAAAATGGGAGGTGAAAAAATACATACGTGAAAGTAGTCCTACAGGATGGGATTAAGGATTGTGGAGTGTGTTCTCTTTTATCTATTATTCGATTTTATGGAGGAGAGGTATCGAAGGAGTATTTAAGAGAACTTACTCATACTACTAGAGAGGGAGTTTCTCTGTATTATTTAGCGGAGGCGGCTCAAAGACTTGGCTTTGAAGTGAAAGCAGTGTCTGGTGATTTTCAAGATATAGAAGAAGAAAATCTACCTTGTATTGCTCATCTCATTGTGAATAAGAACTATAAGCATTTTGTAGTTCTTTATCAGATTCACAGAAAGAAAAACCAGGTTACTCTTATGGATCCTGCAAAAGGAAAAAAGACCATTTCTTTTTCGGAATTTCGTTTATTATCTAGTTCGGCTTATTTGTTTTTGAGACCTGTTCAAAAATTACCAGTTATTAAGAAAAGGAATATTATAAAGAAAAGTGTATGGAAATTATTTACTACAAATAAAACTTTACTTTTTCCTATTATTTTTTTAACTTTTTTTTATTTTCTCTTTTCTATTTTATGTACTTTTCATTTTAAAATGATTGTGGATCTTTCTATTCAATATCAGAATTCTAAATCTTTATATTGGATTAGTTGGATTATGATTTCATTTTATCTTTTTAAAAATATAAACTTATTCTGTCGAAATATTTTGTTAAATAAATGGACTTCTGTTTTTGATTATGAAATAACTTCTCTTACATATAAGCAGGTGATTTTACTTCCATATCTGTACTATAAGAATAGGACTACGGGAGAAGTTGTTTCTAGATTTCGAGATTTAAATACCATTCGATCTTTTTTTAGTAATCTTTTTTGTGTTTTATCTACTGATTTTTTAAGTGCATTTCTTTTCCTTCTTCTTATGAGTAGATATCATTTTAAAATGACCTTTGCCATTTTTTTGTTTTCTCTTCTTTCTCTTTTTTATCATCTTTTTATAGTTCCTTACAAAGTAAAGTATTTCCGGATTATTTGTGAATATCAAGACAAAACAAATTCTTATATTATTCAAGGTACTAATAATGTGGATACAGTAAAGGGCTTTCATTTAGAAAAAAGATTGATGGATAAATTTAATCTTCATTATCATTTGTTTTTGGAAAAAGTTTATCATTATATGCGTTTTTTAGAGTGCAATCATTTTCTTAAAATGGTTTGGGATGATTTTTTGCAAGCATTTGTTTATGGAGTGGGTGCTTACTTTGTTATTCGTGAAAGGCTATCTTTAAGTAGTTTTCTTATTTATCATAGTTTCTTTACCTATTTCTATTATTGCTTTCAAAATATTCTTTCGCTTTTAGAAGAATATAGTTCTTATCGTGTAGCTCTTGATCGTGTGGAAGAACTCTTTTTACTTTCTCATGATGATTTTCGCAATCATTATTTTTATTTTTCTTATCATTTACGAGGTAAAATTGAATATCATCATGTAGATTATCAAGTGGGAAGTAAGGTTCTGTTTCATAATCTTGATTTTGTTGTCAATCCTGGTAGTAAAATTCTTTTATGTGGAGAAAGTGGAAGTGGTAAGAGTACTTTAATGAAGATGCTTTTACGATATATTGATGTAGAATACGGAAAAATTTCCATTGATCATATTGATATTAATCATTATCATTTGGAAAATGTTCGTTCTTATATTACTTATGTGACTAATCAAGAGTATTTATTTACAGATACATTAAAGAATAATAT
>JAFRIU010000011.1 GCA_017432645.1 Bacilli bacterium | reverse complement strand
CAGCACTTGGATCAACTCCAAATTCTTCCTTCATTGCATCTACTAATTCTTTAATTTCTAATAAATTCATTTCTTTTAAACTACTGATAAAATCTTCTTTTGTTAATTTAGCCATTTTTATTTCCTCCTATTTTTATTTTTATTAATTTTCTTCTTTTTGCTGACTATATAAGTCTAAGCAAATAGATAAATCTTTTACTAAACCAATCATACCACCAGCAAGCATAGTAAGTAGTCCTTCGCGTGAAGGTAGTTTTGCATATTCAGCTAATTTAGCTTGATCAGCTTTTTCTCCATCAACAATCCCTACTTTTAATACTAGTGCTGGGTGATCCTTAGCAAAGTCAGATAAAATCTTAATTGGGGCGATTTGATCCTCACCGAATGCAAATGCACTAGGGCCAGTCAAACCTTCCTCAAGATCGATTCCTAAATCATGGAATGCTCTAGCCATTAAAGTATTCTTATATACTTTATAATCTGCATTAGACTCTCTTAATTTATTACGTAATTCTTTTGCTTCAAAATCGGTAATTCCACGATAGTCGAATAAAACGATTGTTTTTGCAGCAGAAGTACGATCCTTAATCTCGTCAATAACAGTTTGCTTTTGCTCCAAGATTGCCTTACTTGCCATAATACACCTCCTCTATCTATTTAGGGATGCCATAAAAAAGTTCCTTTACTAGACAGCAAAAGAACTTCTTAACTAAGTCCTCGGTAGGATTTACTTTTATACCTACTGTCTATGGCACCAATAAATTTTCTTTATTATAACGAATTATTTTTTATTTGTCAAAAGTATTTTCAACTTTAATTCCAGGACCCATCGTTGCGGAAATAGCTATATTCTTGATATAGTCTCCTTTAACGGTAGCTGGTTTAATTCGAATGATTTGAGCAACAAATGCATCCAAGTTAGCAAGTAAATCTTCAGCTGAGAAAGATACCTTACCAATAACACCATGAATATTTCCGAAAGTATCGGTTCTATATTCAACACGTCCAGCCTTTACTTCTTCTACTGCTTTTGCAATATCCATAGTAACGGTTCCTGTCTTAGGGTTTGGCATTAGACCTTTAGGTCCTAATACTCTACCTAATTTACCAAGAAGTGGCATCATATCAGGAGTAGCAATCATGGTATCAAATTCAAACCAATTCTCTTTTTCGATTTTTTCTAAGATATCAGCATCTCCTACATAATCTGCTCCAGCATCACGTGCTTCTTGTGCCTTTGGTCCTCTAGCAACAACCAAAACTCTTTGAGATTTTCCTGTTCCTTTTGGAAGAACAATAGCACCTCTTAATTGTTGGTCTGCCTTCTTAGTATCCAAATTTAATCTCATAGCGATTTCAACCGTTCCATCAAAAGAACTTGTTGAAGTCTCTTTAACTAATTTTACAGCTTCTTCTTTTGAATATACTTTGCCTTTTTCTACTTTAGATACAGCTTCTGTATACTTTTTACTTCTTTTCTTCATATTATTTCCTCCTTATGTGGTAAAAGCGGATTTTCTTCCTTCCACTAGGTATAACCTATAGAATGTATTAAATTATTCTTGTCCTTCTACAGCAATTCCCATGTTCTTTGCAGTTCCAGCTACAATCTTCATTGCTTCTTCAACAGTATAAGCATTTAAATCAGGTAACTTAATTTCTGCAATTTCTCTCAAGGTTGCTTGTGAGATAGTCGCAACAATTTCTTTAGATCCATTTACAGATCCTTTTTTCACCTTAGCATATTTCTTTAATAAGAATGCTGTTGGTGGAGTTTTTATTACGAAATCAAAACTTCTATCTTCATAAATAGAAATCTCTACTGGTAAAACATCACCCATCTTATCTCGAGTTTCTTCATTATACTTCGTACAGAATTCTTGAAGATTAATTCCTGCAGGTCCTAAAACCGTTCCAACTGGTGGAGCTGGTGTAGCTCTTCCTGCTTCAATTTGTAGTTTAATTTTCTTTATTACTTCCTTTGCCACGAAAAACACCTCCCATTTTTAGTTTTCGCGAGTGGTACAAATAGCTTGATTCCCGCTTTTATAAATGCAAACCATGCTTCCCACTAAAACTATATATAAAATCAATATAGCTCCTAAATAATAACACATCTTTCCTTATTATGCAAGAAAATATTATGCTTTTTCGATTTGACTAAGTTCTACTTCAACAGAAGTCTCTTGACCAAACAAATCTACAAGTAACATAACCTTCTGAGTAGGTAAATCAACAGAATCCACTGTTCCAAACATTCCTTGGAATGGACCAGCAATAATTTTAACCTTAGCTCCAGCAGTAAGTTCCGTATCTACATCCATTCTGCTGATACCCATATTTCCTAAAATACTGTCCACTTCATAAGGTTGTAATGGAGTAGGCTTAGCTCCTTTTCCACTAGATCCAATAAAACCAGTAACTCCTGGTGTATTACGAACAACATACCATGCTTCATCTGTCATTACCATCTCTACTAAAATATAACCAGGGAACATCTTCTTAGTTTTTTCCTTTGTTACTCCATCTTTTACTTCTACTACTTTTTCCTCTGGAATAACAACTCTATAGATATAGTCTTGCATATCCATAGACTCTGCTCTCATCTCAAGTTTCTCTTTTACCTTATTCTCATGACCAGAATAAGTATTAACTACATACCATTGTTTATCCATAATAAAACTCCTTTAAAATAATGATTGAATAAGAGCAAAAAGAACATCAATAATATAGAAAAAGATTCCAAAAAAGAATATAAAGAAAACAGTCGCAATAGAATACTTAATCATATTCTCTTTTGTTGTCCAATGAACTCTTTTAAATTCAGTAGAAACTCCCACAAAAAAACTACGAAGACCATCAAAAATAGATTTTTTCTTGTCTTCCTTTTTTGAATGATTTTCTACCTTCTTACTCTCTTTCTTCTCTTTCTTATCCTTCTTTAAGGATTTCTTAATTTCTTCTGTATTATACTTATCATCTACAGTTTTTTTCAAAACCTCTGCCATGTCCTCACCATTCCCATTTTTTCAAAATAAAAACACTTCCAAGTGCTTACACCTATAAAATAGCATAAACAAAAGGAAATGTCAACATTTTTAACCTATAATAAGAAGGACCATCCTCCAAAAACAAGGAAAAGGATAACAAACAGAAAAACAAAAAGCATTGGAAGAAACACCAAGGAAATAAAAGCTCCACTGTTTGTTTTCACATATTCCTGATAAATTACATCATTAATCGCATCGTTATTAACTTCTGAAATAGACTGAACCGACCCCTCTTCATGATCTATTTGTCCAGCTAATTCTTTTAAATCTTTATTACTTTTAGCTAACATATAATCAGAGTAATAAACAACACTACCTCTTTGAATAATCCCACGATAATAAGGAACATCTTCTTCCGGAAGAAGTTGAACAAACTCATCAAAATTCTGTTTCAAAAAATCTGCTTGAATATGTTCTAACGTACCAGAATGAATTCCTATTTGAAGAACACTAGATTGAAATAAATTAGCTTGAATCTGCTTCTCTGAAACAGATAAAGATAAAGGTGCCAAATTTTGAAAACGAACATAACAATCATTTTCATTTAGAATAAAAATATGAGAAGGATGAAAACTCTCTACATAATAACCATGCTCATGAATATACTTTAAAGCACAATCTAAATTTAAAAAAACAGAACGTTTATCTTCCTCTTCCGGATGAAGATAAATCCATTCATCTAAAGAAATGGCTTCTTGCTCCCAACCCATATAAAACACCTTACTCTAGCATTATTTTAATATGAACAACCGGAAATATCAAGCATTCCTTTCTAATTGATATTTCAATTCTCTTCTTGCTTTTCTACAGCGAAACTCAACAGAACTAGTAGGAATATCGAGTAAAATAGATATTTCTCGATAACTAAAACCATTGAGTTTTAATTCAAATACAACGCTAATATCAAAGGGAAGAGATAAAATAGCTTTCTTACAAATTGACTGAAAATCCAAATCATGAAAAAAAGAAGTTATATCGCTTTTTTCATCCTCTACAAAACACTCATCAAAATGAACAAAATATCTAGAAGATATATTTTTTTTCACGCAAGAAATATTCCTACAAAAAGATAAAAGTCCTCTTCTTACACATAAAACCATAAAAGTATAAAATAAGGAATTCTTTTTTTCATCATAAGAATTCAGTGCTTTATAAAAAGAGATTCTAGCTTCTTGTAAAAAATCATCCAAATCATATCCATAATCAGAAAACTTATGATAATACTCTTTCGCAAGATTAGAAAGAATAGGATGATATTTTTCAAACAAGATACTCCTAGAATCTTCATCATTTTCTTGAACTTTATCAATCAATTCATAATCATTATATTTTTTGTAATTCATAGAACCTACTTTCTATTTCGAATTACCTCATAAATCATGATACCTGCCGCAACACTAGCATTTAAACTATTGGTTTGCCCATACATAGGAATTTTAGCTAAAAAATCACAATTTCTAGCTACTAATTGAGAAATTCCTGCTCCCTCATTTCCTATCACAAGTGCAATTTTTCCTTGATAATCTATCTCCCGATAGTCCTTATCTCCTTCTAATGAAGTCCCTACAATCCAAAATCCCGTCTCTTTTAAACGTTCAATCGCATTCACAAGATTAGAAACTAAAACAATTCGCATATTATCTAAAGTACCTACACTCGTTTTCATAACCGTTCCATTAATAAGTACTTGTCTGTCTTTTGGTAAAATAATGCTCTTTACCCCAGCAGCTTCACAAGTACGAATAATAGCTCCTAGATTATGTGGATCCTCAAGATGATCTAATAAAACAACAAAACTATCTTCTTCATCTTCAAGAACTTCTCTTAACTCAGCATATTGGTAATCCGGAATATCTAGGATTATACCTTGATGTAGTCCAGAGCACAAATGATCCATTTCTTTTTTTGAAAGAACCTCTACCATGATTTTTGATTTTTCAATAAGAGAAATAAGATTTTTATCCTCAAAATTCTCTTGAATAATAATTTTTCGAATTTTCTTATGATTCTCAAATAAATCTCTCGCTACATTTCTACCATATACTAACATACACTACCCAAGATGAAATTCATGACCTCATCAATCCTTTCTCTCTTCCCATCTAATTCTAAATAGCCAATCAATGCTTCCAATCCAGTTGCATATTTATAAGTAATAATATCACAACTCTTAGGATGAGAAGTCGTTTTATAATTTCTAGCTCTTTTTACAACATCCACCTCTTCAGATGACAAAAAGTCACTATCTAACATTTTTTGTAAATAGAAAGCTTGTTTCGTAGCACTTACATAAGAAATTGCCTCTCTTTGCAAATCATTCACATTTCCAATTCCCTTTTGAATCAAAAAACGTCTCACATAGTTTTCATAAACAGTATCTCCCAAATAAGCAAGTACCAATACATTAATCTCTAACAAACTCATAATACCCCTCACATTCCGTATGTATTATAGCACAAAAAAAAGAACTAGAAAACTAGTCTTTTATAATCTCATAAGTAGTCCCTTCGCGAGTATCGATTAACTTAATTCCTTGTCCTAATAATTCATCACGAATTTGATCTGCTTTTTGAAAATCTTTATTCTTTTTTGCTTCTTTTCTCTCTTCAATTTTTTCTAAAATCATCTTCTCTAAAGAAGCATCAACAGTTTGTTCCTCTTCTTTGAATAAATCTAAAGATAAAACTTGATCAAAATCACGAATTAATAGCTTTTTAGTAGTATCATTCACCTCATCATCTTTTAAGACATCATACAAAACGGTAATCATCAAAGAAGTATTTAAATCATTTCCAAGAGCTGCTTTAAATTGAGTTTGATATTCTTCGTATTTTTCTTCTTGTTTTGCTCCCTCATCGGTTAAAGAAAGCGTCTTAGCTTTCAATTTTCGATAAGCATTGCGAGCTCCATCCAAAGAATCATAAGTAAAGACCAAAGAATTACGATAATGGCTATTTAAACAAAAGAAACGATATTCAACAGGAGAATAACCTTTTTCTTTTAACAAAGAAACCGTCAAAAACTCTCCATTAGACTTGCTCATTTTACCTGATTCATCATTTAAATGTGCTCCATGACACCAGTAATTACACCATTTATGTCCTAAAAATGCTTCACTTTGAGCAATCTCATTAGTGTGATGTGGAAAAATATTATCCACACCACCACAATGAATATCTAAGTGTTCACCAAATACTTTATAAGAAATACCAGAACACTCTATATGCCATCCAGGATATCCTACCCCCCAAGGAGAATCCCACTTCATTACTTGATTCTCAAACTTTGATAGAGTAAACCACAACACGAAATCTGCTGGATTTCTTTTAGATTTATCCTCTTCTACTGTATCTCTAACACCAATCTTTAAATCTTCTGGATTCTTACCGGACAATTGATAATAATCATTTGCTTTACTAATATCAAAATAAACATTTCCATTAGAAAGATAAGCATATCCATCTTCCAACATCTTTGTAATCATTTGAATATAAATATCGATATTGTCACTAGCTTTTTCAATGATTTCAGGAATCTTGATATTTAAATCACTCATATCATCTAAGAATGCTTTGGTATAAAAATCTGCAATTTCGTATACAGTTTTACCTTCTCTTCTAGCTCCCTTCTCCATCTTGTCTTCCCCAGTATCACCATCACTAGTTAAATGTCCAACATCCGTGATATTCATAGCACGACTAACATCATAACCCAAATATCGTAAACCTTTTTCTAATATATCTTCAAAAATATATGTCCTCAAATTACCAATATGTGCATAATGATAAACAGTAGGTCCACAGGTATAAATCCTTACTTTATTTCCTTCATATGGAATAAAATCTTCTATTTTTTTTGTTAACGTATTATATAACTTCATAAAATCACCTACAATCATATTATACAAAGCAATCCAAAAAATTGCACTATATTTGTATTCCTTCCTTTTCTAAAAACGAATGAATTGCAGAAAAACCATTTTTTTTCCAATCAGAATTTTCAATAACTTCCTTTATTAGCTTAGGAGAATCGAATTTTTTTTGCAAATACTTTCGAATAACCTGTTCATTAAGATCTGAAAAATAGAAAATATGCTTTATTATATCACACTCAGATAAAAAAGAATTCTTTTTTTCCTTAGAAAATCCCATTTCAGAGGACATAGAACAAGTCATAAAAACAATACATTTATGAAAATCTATTTTTTCCCCTTTTGCTGTGGAAAGAAATCCTGAAGAAAAGGCATTCATGAGTTCATGAAAAACAAAGCCACAAGCCTGATCAATATCATCTAAAAACAAAACAGAAAATGGATTCTCTAAGATACTTTGAAACAAGAACTCATAAGAATCAAAGGAAGATCCAATTATTTTAGAAAAAGAAGAGCGATCAGAATACTCTTTCATAGAAAGAGAAACCACATTAACATCAGAAAAAAGAGCTCTTTTTATGTTTTCTAACAAAAATGTCTTTCCTATACCATTTTTACCAACAAATAAAAAGGTCATACACTCTTTATTAGTAACATAATCGTATCTTGATAACTCGTCTAAGAAGGAATTAAGAAAAACTTGTCCCAAAAATATCTTTTCTAGATTTCTTTTACAAGATTTAATTTTAGAAGACCATATATCAGGAGAAAAACTTCTCATTTTCTGATAGATTACCTGATATAAATCATCTTCCTGAATAACAATAGGATTATTACTATCTTCTTGAAACAATTGATTATAATATTCACTAGTTAATTTCATCTCTTTCTTTTTATAAAGAAGAGCCTTAGAAAAATTTTGATTTTTTATCTCGTCATTCTTAATTTTTTGAATTTCACATATTTTTTTATAATCCAAGGATAGTTGCTTTTCTTTACAATTCTTATGAATAGAAGCATAACTACAAACTTCATCTAAAAAATCAATCGCCTTATCTGGATTTTTTCCATAAGGAAAACAGGAAAAGGATAATTCAACAAGAGAAGAAAGAATATTCTTAGGTAAAGTCACATGATGAAATGCTTCATAAATAGGACACAATTTATTTAATATTTCTAAAACCTCCCTCTTAGTTGCTTCTTGTACATAAACTTTTTGAAACCTCCTATCCAATGCCTTATCCTTAGAAATAAAATCAGTATATTCTTTAGTAGTAGTTGCACCAATAATTGTGATATCTCCTCTTGCCAAATAAGGCTTTAAAAGATTAGAAGCATCTATCGCTCCTTCTGCTCCACCTGCCCCTACCAATGTATGAATCTCATCCATAAAAAGAATAATATTTTGATTCCTTTTAACCTCTTCAATTAGCGTTTGAAGTTTTTCCTCAAATTCTCCACGATATTTCGTACCAGCAACCAAATTAGAAATAGGAATACTATAAATCTTCTTATCCCGCAATTTAAAAGGAACATCACCTACAGAAATTCTCCTAGCTAATTCCTCCACAATTGCCGTCTTTCCAACCCCTGCTTCCCCAATTAAAAGGGGATTCCTTTTGTTTTTATGCAAGAGGATTTGAATCACTTGCATTATTTGAGAATCTCTACCTATAACCGGATCAAAAGTAGAAAGAAAACTTTTATCACAGATATCAACTCCCAGTTTATTTAAAACTTCTAAAGAGGATTCCAAAGAATCTTCATTAAAATGAAAGAAACTATCCTGCAAAGCATCCACATCAATATTCATTCCTAAAAGAATTCGATTAGCTACACCATCTCCCTCACGAAAAATAGAAATAAGAATCGCTTCTGGAGTAACCAAATGATAATGATCTTTGGAATAAAGACTAGCTTGAATCAATATTTTCTTAAGCAAAGGAGTAAATAAAAACCAATCACTCTTTCGATGTCCAATTCCTACAACTCGAATCAATTCTCTTTTAAATTCCGAATAAGTAATTCCATAATGAGACAAAGTTTTTGTAAGATCAGAATCCATGTGTAAAATAGCTAAAAACAAGTGTTCACTCCCAACATAAGGATGTTTTAATTCTTGCATCTCTTTTTTTGCACATAAAATTAATTTCTGAGAATCTTCATCAAAAAAAGAATTCATCTATAATCACCATATTTATTTTAAATAAGGGAAAATGGAAATTCAACAAAAGCTAACCCCAAAATTATGACAAAAAAAAGACCTATAAAAGGTCTTTTCTAATTACATAGCTTTGAAAATGAAAACAATCAAGCAAACAATTAATAATTCTAATAATAATTTCCAAATCGTTTTCATCCACTTCTTATATGGAATATTTAAATAAGATAAAACAACCATTAAAGTTAAACTTGTAGGAGCAACTAACATAGTTAATCCATACATACTCTGGAAAATAGTAGCTGCTAAAGGATAATTCTTACTTGCTGTAAAAATACTAGCATAATAAGGAACTACACTTTGGAAACTATAAGCAATATCAGAATTAAATAATCCACATAAAATTCCAACAAGTGCTGTCGTAGCTATATTAAACTTCTTAGTCCATCCTAAAATAAACTTATAGATAACTAATTGGAATGGATGGTAAGTAACTAATACTAAAATAGTATATAGTAAAATAATGATAAATGCAGGAGCAAGAGCTTTCTTAGCACCAGCTATAAAACTATCGAAAACATCATCCAAACGAATTCCATAAACAATAGCTAAGAACAATACAGACAATCCTAATGGTAAGAATAAATCTGTTACTGTCCAATTACCAAAAGCATTAAATGATCCCAATAATTTAGCAAATAATGGAAATTCAAACAATTTAAACTTCTCAATGTCTTTTGTTAAATCATTAAAGTAAGTAACACCAAATTGCTCCCATGGAATAAATGCTAAAACAAATAGAACAAATAATAGTCCAAATACAACAGCAATAGGCCATACTTTGCTCTTCTTAGTATTTTCACTAGGAACCAAATAATTAGTATCTCCTACTGTTTCTTTTACGATAATTACATCTTCTTCTCTAAATGCTGCTTTATTATCATTTCTACGTGATTTAGAAGAATTCTTCTTAGAAGATTTCTTATTATTTGAACCTTTATTAGAAACTTCCTTCTTAGGAGCAGGAGCAGATACTTTCTTCTCAACTACTTCTTCTTTTACTTCTTCCTTTTCAGGTTCTTTCTTTTCCATTTTTACAATTTTATTTCCTTTTTTAATATACATTAGTACATTAAGAATTACTAAAACGATACCTAAAAGTAATAAGATAAAACGAGGTCCAACTTGACTACTCTTATAGTATTTTTCTAACTGAAATACACTAGTTAAGATGCCAGAATTAGATGTAGCAAAAGTACTACCAATTAATCCTGCACAAATAGAACCTACTGTAACCATAGCTGCTACAATTTTATCATATCCCATTAATAGAATAAGAGATACAATGAATGGAAGAAATAGAATAATTGCTACTTGTACTCCACAGAAAGATACCAAAACAGCAATAACTACTACCATAATAGATAGAGCTAACTTTTCTAATCCTCTAACACCCGCAACAATTTTCTCTAAAAAAGTACGGTATGCTGGAATTTTATATAAAATTCCATAAAATCCTCCAACTAGGACTATAAATAATGCTAAATATCCAAAATAAGACCACGAAGTCAATGGATAACTAAACAAATCAAATAATCCCATTTGAACGCGTCCTTGATCTACATACTCACCTGAATAATAAGCAGCAGGTAAAATCCAAGAAAGTAATAAGAACACCAACATGGTAATAAGAACGACTTTGCTTGTATTATGTTTTTTCATAATCACCCTCCCATAATAATTATAACATTTCCTATTTTTTTGACAAGTATTTGCCTTTGTTTTTCTACTTTTTCTCTAATTTTCTCTATTCTTTTCCTTCATCGTAGGAAACAACAAAACATCTCGAATAGACTCTTGCTCCGTAAATAACATTACCAAACGATCAATACCATAACCAATTCCACCAGCCGGAGGCATTCCATATTCTAATGATTCAATAAAGTCCATATCAATATCATTTGCCTCTTCATTACCAAGTTCTTTTTCTCTTAATTGTTCTTCAAATCTCTCTAATTGATCAATTGGATCATTCAATTCAGTATAAGCATTAGCACATTCATGACCAGATATAAAAAGTTCAAAACGATCAACAAATCTAGGATCTTCAGGACTTTTTTTGGTAAGTGGAGATATTTCAATCGGATGTCCATATAAGAATGTAGGCTGAATCAAAGTCTCTTCTACATACTTTTCAAAGAATTTATTAACAATATGACCATATTGTTTTTCATGTTCTTCTAAATCAATATGGTGTTCTTCTGCTAATTTCAAGCACTCATCCAAAGAAGTAATTTTCTTAAAATCAATTCCTGTTTGCTCCTTAATCGCATCTGTCATACTAACTCTTTTCCATTCTCCAGATAAATCAATATCATGTCCTAAATAATGGAAAGTAGTCTTACCACAAACTTCTTGTGCAATCGTCTGATACATCTTCTCGGTTAAATCCATCATTCCTTCTAGATTAGAATAAGCTTGATAAACTTCCATCATCGTGAATTCCGGATTATGTTGAGAATCCATTCCTTCATTTCGGAAAGTACGACCAATCTCATAAACAGATTCCATTCCACCCACAAGAAGTCTCTTTAAATTTAACTCCAATGCAATTCTCAAATACATATCCAAATCTTGAGCATTATGATGAGTAGTAAATGGTCTAGCAGAAGCACCCGTTAATAAAGTAGTTAAAATAGGGGTTTCTACTTCTACAAAACCCTGTTTATCTAAAAAATTCTGAATACAACGAATAATTCTAGGTCTCATAAAAGCTACTTTCATAGACTCTTGATTCATCATTAAATCCACATAACGTCTTCTATATCTTTCCTCTTTATCAGTAAGTCCATGAAACTTCTCAGGTAATGGTCTTAATGCCTTAACCAAATGAGTATACTCTAAACACTTAATCGTAACCTCTCCTGTTTTCGTCTTCATGACTTTTCCATAAACGCCTACAATATCACCAATATCGGCAGATTTAAATAATTCATAGACTTCTTCGCCAACATCATTTATAGAGATATAAATCTGAATGGAACCGGTCTTATCTTGAATCGTAAAAAAGGAAGCCTTTCCCATTCTACGAATGAACATAATTCTACCTGCAACTTTTGCCGTATCTGTCATAGCCTCAAAAGCATCATGATCAACCATCTCATATTTTTCACGAATATCTTTTGCGAAATCCTCTCGATCAAATCTCTGACCAAATGGATCCAATCCAAGTTCTCTTAATTTTTCACTTTTTTCTCTTCTTACTAGTTCTTGTTCCGTAAATTCTCTCATAAAACAACCTCCTATACTTCTCTTAAAACTTTCGTATGCACAATTCTATCATGAATTGCACATCCATCTTTGGAATTCATAATCATAAAAACAGATAATAATATAATGATATACTGTAATCCCTCAAAAATAACAGATACATAGAAAAATAAATCTTTCTCTGCAAACAACATAAAAATAAATAAAATAATATCAATTAAAATAGAATTAGAAATAAAAGAACGGAA
This sequence comes from Bacilli bacterium, assembly GCA_017432645.1. Lineage (GTDB taxonomy): Bacteria > Bacillota_I > Bacilli_A > RF39 > UBA660 > UBA3789. Next base: position 3,793 of record JAFRIU010000011.1, on the reverse strand, counting down.
AATCATTTGATTGTAAGATAATTCCCCACTATCCGGTACTACTCTAATTTTCATAAGCTTCTTTCCGATTGTTTGACCATTCATACAAGTTTGATAAACAACAAAGTAAAGTACTGCAACAAAGATATCAATCAAAGTAATAATACCAGACGATCTAGACATTTGATAATAAACATGATAATACTCTGAAATAAACTCTTCAACTGGAGTATCTTTCTCCTTATATTTTTCAAAAACTTCCCTAGTTTGTTTTTCTAAACGAGTAATTTTATCGGTATCTACAAATGGTGTGGCAATCAAAGAAGACAAGGTAGAAACAAGAATAGCATCTAAAATAAAAGCTACTAATCTTTGTAAAAACAAAGCTTTTTTCTTGTCCTTCTTTATGACTTCTTCTGACATAATTATTCCTCCTTAAATTCTTTCAATATAGAAATTATATCATGAATATTATTGGTTTGATAAACTTTATTTCTTAATTCATTATTCCCTTTGATTCCTTTAAAATACCAAGCAATATGACTTCTAATCTCTAAACAAGCTAATTTTTCGCTTTTATATTTTCTTAAATACTCTAAGTGTTTTAAACACATATCAACTCGGTCATTAACAGAGATAGAGTTCATTTCCTCTCCATCTAAATAATGAATAGTATTTTGGATAATCCATGGATTTCCTAAAGCTGCTCGACCAATCATAACAGCATCACAATGAGTTTCTTCTAACATCTTTTTTGCATCCATAGGAGTTTTGATATCTCCATTTCCAATAACAGGAATCGATACACTTTCTTTAACAGAACGAATAACATCCCAATTTGCTTTTCCAGTATATCCTTGACTTCTTGTCCTGGCATGAATAAAAATAGCACTTGCACCAGCTTTTTCCACTACTTTAGCAACTTCTACTGCATTAATATGATTTTGATCCCATCCACTTCGAATTTTAACAGTCACCGGAATAGAAACTGCCGAAACAACTTCTTTGACGATTTGATAAACCAGGTCCAAATCTCTCATCAAAGCACTTCCAGCTCCAGATCGAACCGCTACTTTTGGAACAGGACATCCCATATTAATATCAATAAAAGAAACAGGAAATCTTTCTTCAATAATCTTAGCAGCTTCTGCCATAACAGTAGGTTTAGCACCAAACAACTGAACGGCAACTGGTATTTTTAAATCTTCAAGTCCACGAAGCATTTGAAAGGTCTTTTCATTTTCACGAATAATCGCTTCTGAACTAATCAATTCACTAATAGCACATCCAACACCCATCTCTTCACAAATTTTCATATAAGATGGATTAGATACTCCAGCCATAGGAGCTAAAACGACCTGATTTCGAATTTGAATTGTTCCAATATTCCACTCCATAAACATCCCTTTTCAACATGCCTAGTATAAACTATTTCTTTTAAATAAACAAGAAAAAAGATTCCAAAGGAATCTATTTAGACTTTTTTAAAATATCTCTGATTTCTTCTAATAAGATAGTCTCATCAGATTTAATAACAGCCTTTTCTTCTTCTTTTTTCTTCTTACCAATAGAAGAGATCTTAGTAACCATCTTTAAAAGAAGGAATAAAACAAAGGCCATGATAAGGAAATTGATAACAGCAGTTATAAAGTCACCATACTTAATAACTTGTCCACCATAAATCTTAAGTGTTCCTCCAACTTCAGCTCCACCAATTCCATTAATTAATGGATTGATAAAATCCTCTGTTAAAGCAGAAACAATTCCTTGGAAAGCACCACCGATAATGACACCGATAGCCATATCCATAACATTTCCTCTTAAAACAAAGTCTCTAAATTCGTCTAAAAAACCTTTTCCTTTCTCTTTTACTTCTTCTTTCTTTTTCTCTAAATCGATTTTATTAGCCATACTCTCACTCCTTTAGCTATATTATAGTATTTTTTTAAAACTTTTCAAGTAAAATAAGGAAAACTTGCAAAATATAAGAAAATGTGATATAATATTCAACCATAAAGGAGGGGGAAAAGAATATGACAAAATTAGATAGATTAGACAGAATTGCACTAACTGTATATGGTGCTAAAAATAGTAATGGTGTAGAATACCTTGAAGATGGTGCAGACTACGCATTTTCTATACTAGATGAAAAGGAGGGTATCCTTACTGTATTGGTAGAAGAGCCAGTTTATTCTTCACGTAAATGGACAGTTGCAAGAAAAATATTTGAAATAGGTAAAGATGGTAATATTTCAGAAAAGGAAAGTCTAGAAAAAGAAGACAGATATAGTTTCACCGACTTAACAGATGAAGAATTCCTAAAAAGAAGAGTATATAACTTCATTAAAGATCATTCCACATTATATATAGAAAGAAAACAACCAGTAATGGATACAAAAAGAAAAATCGAAAAAACTAAAATATTATACGATTATAAAAAGAAAGAAATTGAAATAGCATACCAAGGAACAGAACTTCTTTCAGATGCTGAACCAGTAATTAAATTTGAGTATCCACGTAGCCGTTATCAATACACTGGTTACGGTGGAAACTTTGATGATTACTATCCTGTTGAAGATGACGATGATGAAGATGAAACAACAGATGAATACAACTGGATAAAAGATGAAGATCATTTAATTACACTTTAAGGAAAGGAAACTTTCCTTTTTTTGTACGATAATTTATAATAACAAGTGCAACACTTGAATAATTTTAATCAAAAAAGTTCATATATTACTCATGATATAATGTTGGTGTCTAAACAAACATTAAGGAGTAAATATATGAACTATATACATCTTACCATAGAAGAACGTGCTTGTATAAGTAAATTTAAAGAAATGAAAATGAGTTTAAGGGAAATGGCCAAACTTTTGAATAGGAATGTTTCTACCATTTCAAGAGAGTTGAAAAGGAATTCTTACAAAACAGGAATTCATTATTCAGCTACAAGATACGTTCCAACTGATGCGAACAATAAATATAAAATGAGAAGACTTAAGTGTCATAAGAACTCTATTATTAATTGTTCAACAGTAGAATATATAAAGAATAAAATAGAGTTACACTGGTCACCAGATCAAATAGTTAATAGAGTTGATGAAAATAAACCATTAAAATTCCCATCGATATCAACCATTTATAGATGGATTCATTATGGCTATATTCCTAAGGTTTCGATTATTCATTTAAGAAGAAAAGGTTCATTTAAAAGACCAGCTGAAACAAGAGGAAGATTTAACTTAGGTAAAACAATAAAAAAAAGACCTAAAGAAGTATATAAAAGGAATACATTCGGTCATTGGGAAGCAGATACTGTTGTATCAGGAAAATTAGACAACTATACATTAAAAAGTAAATATTGTTTTGTTTCACTTGCAGAAAGGAAGTCTAGACTATATTTAGTCAAATGGATTCCAGATAGAAAAGAAGAGACAGTAACTAATGCAATTATTGAATTATTAAAGGATTTCCCAAATGAAGCCATTAAAACAATTACTTGTGATCGTGGGAAAGAATTTGCAGGTTGGAAACAGATAGAAGAAGAGCTAAATACAAATATGTATTTTGCAGATCCATATTGTGCATGGCAAAAAGGAACAAACGAAAACTCAAATGGACTATTAAGAGAGTTTTATCCGAAGCATATGGATTTATCTAAAACGAATGAAAAAGAAGTTCAAGATGTACTTAAACTTCTAAATAACAGACCAAGAAAATGTCTAGATTATAAAACACCAAATGAAATATTTAATGAGTATTTAACAAACTGTTGCACTTGATTTGACAAATTATCGTACAAAAAAAGAAT
>JAFRIU010000010.1 GCA_017432645.1 Bacilli bacterium | reverse complement strand
TTCCTTTTCTTTCTCATTGTTCTTATCCTTATTTGGATCAGGAGCTACCGTAATAACCGCAGCTTCTGTTTGAATATCATTATAAGATTTATAAGTACCTATAATCTTATAAGTTGCATATCCACCATCTTTGGCTGAGAAAGTATAAGAAGTTTTATCTGTCCAAGCAACTAACACATTGTTTTTATAAACATTATATCCGAATTTACCATGAGACTCATTACCTAGGGCACCAGGAGAAACGGCATTCCAAGAAAGAGTAACTTTTCCCGTAGCACTATCATAAGAAGCACTCAAGTTAGGTGCACTTAATTTATAATTAGAGAAGTCATAATCTGTAGGCTCTGTTCCCTTCTTGTAAAGTTCAGAAACAGCTTGCACTCCAGGAGGAGCGAGTTTTCCAGGATTCGAACCAACTGCAATAGAAACTCTACTAACACTAGAAGGCTGTGTAAAAGCAGAACGATTTCCTTCCATAGCACCAGAAGCTACTAGTGCGTTAAATAATCTATCCTTTTGAATCGTTGCAGGAACATTATGTAATACATATCCTTCAGCGATGGATTCCGTTGTAAAGTTATCATAACCATACCACATTCCAATCGTTGTCTTAGTAGAATAACCAATAACCCAAGAATCTCGAATAGCATCCCAAGGCATATCATAATCATTCATTGTTTTTTCATCATAGTTTGTAGTACCTGTTTTACAAGCTACATTATTTGGAGTTCCACCCGTTAAAGCAACATCTTGTAAAACACTAGAAATCATATATGCCGTAGCATCAGACATTACTTGCTTTCGATTTGGTTGATGTTCTACCGTAACACCAGTTTGTCGATATTCAAATTTCGTAATGGTATAAGGTTCATTGTAGTAACCACCATTAGAGAATGCAGCATAAGCTCCAGCCATTTCCATAGGAGAAACACCTGTGAAGGCTCCAATAGCATGAGCTTCATGTAAGCCAATGGTATCTTGTGTATCTGCAGAATCCTTTTTGTTAACACAACGATTATTCTCTCTATCATACTTGTATCCAGTGTTACAAAGTTCTGGGGTAATTCCTAAACTAGTAACAAACTCTTTAATCTTATTATTATCCACTGCCTGGAAAGCTTTCAAAGCAGGAATATTACGAGAAGTGGATAGTGCTCTTCTCAAAGTAATTACACCAAAATATCCGCCATCCCAGTTTTTGATAGATCGTCCTCCTGTATATTGATAAGGGCTATCATCAAATAAATAATAAGTAGACCAATCATTATATTCAATACCAGGACCATAATCAAACAATGGTTTTGCTGTACTTCCTGGTTGACGTTTAATCTGTGTTGCATAGTTTAAAAGTCTAGAATCACTACTACTACGACCATTAACATTACGACCATTTCCAACCGCTAAAACAGCACCAGTTTCTGACTCAATGACAGCAACCCCAGTTTGTACTCTATCATCAATCCACTCATAATTCTCTCCATTTAGAACAGAGTTTACTGCAAGTTGTCTATTTTTATCTAGCGTAGTCCAAATTTTAAGTGGTGTAGTATAAATATCAATATTATATTTATCCTCTAATTCTTCAAATACTGTATCAATAAATCCTTGGTATGGGTTAGAATCTAAAGAATTACTATTAACAGTTAAAGACTCTACCGGAATACTATTTGCAGCTTTCTCTTCTTCCTCGGTAATATATCCAGCTCTTCTCATTAAATAAAGAACAGTTTTTCTACGTTTTGCTGCATCCTCAGGATGAGTAGTTGGCTTATACTCATTAGGAGATTTAAACATTCCAGCAATAATGGCAGCTTCACTTAAATTCAAATCACTAACGTTTTTACCAAAATAAACATTTGCAGCTTCTTCCACTCCATAAATATTTCCACCTAGAAAGTGGTTATTAACATAGAACTCAATAATTTCTTCTTTTGAGAAGTCTTTTTCCAAACGGAATACTGCTAAGTAAATATCTTCAAATTTACGAATAATAGCTGCTTTACCAGAAGTAAATTGACCAAATTTATCCGTAAAGCTATTCTTAACAACCTGCATAGATAAAGTAGAAGCACCACCAGCACCAGATTTTCTGAGTAACTGATTAATCGTTGCCATAATAAATCTTGGCGCATCTAGTCCATTATGTTTAAAGAATCTAGAATCCTCTGTAGCAATAATCGCATCTACTAATACTTCAGGAAGTTCATCGTAAGTTACTTTTTCTCTTTTCTCTGTACCTAATTTTGCAATCTCAGAACCATCATTTGCATAAATAATAGAAACTTCCAAAGTATTCAATAAAGCTTCCTTATACTTTGGTTCTGCCTGAGATTTTATATAGAATACAAAAGCAGTAAAGCCAAGCAAAGCAATAATTCCCAAAGACAAGATAAAAATAATCAAAAGATGAATCAGACGTCTTCTTAGTTTTCCCTTTCTAGTAAAAACAAACACTAAAATAGAAATACCAAATAATAAAACTCCAAGAGCAATTGTAATTAATTTTCCTAACTTCATATAAGAAAATGCTAATACCGCAATCATCATTAAGAAAATTAAAATTTTAATTGGTAGTCCCCATTTTTTACGAATTCGAATTCTTCCTCTAATTTCTCTGCTAGAGGTAGCAGATGATCTTTTTGATTTTGATTCCCTTTTTTTCATTGATATACCTCCAATAAAGAATCTACTACTTTCAAATAATCGATTCTTGGCCTATATGTATCTTTAATAAGATAAGCTTTTTCTTGAAAGAAGCTATGAGGAATGGATTTCCTCGTATCGGATTCCAAAAACTCTAAAAAATCTTTCGTTGGAAGCAAATAAGTTTCATCTAGAGTAGTGAATCTTACAATTAGGAAAGAAATGCCTCCATGTAAATGAATATTCTTTAAATGAGTAATTTGGTGAGGATGAATATTATGAAGAGGAAAAGAAGTTTTATTTCTAGTTTCCTTTGCTTCAAAATCAATATATTTACCCTCATATAATCCATTATAATCCGTCGTAGATGGAATGGTAAAAAAAGCTTCTTTGATAAGAGCTTTATCTCGGGAAGGATAATCTACCTTGGTAATTTGAATAGGAGTAGGTTTCTTATAAATAAAAGCCTTATCGATACTACGATAATAATCATTAGAATCATTAATTTCTGCTTCTAATGACATTCCTCTATTTTGACAATGAATTTCTTTTAAAGAATTCTTGTCACTTTTTCTTACACCACCAGGATAATTCATCTCATCACCTATGTTTCATTATACTATAAAAAAAACAAATTTACTATAGATTTTTCAATGTATTATTATTTCTTCTTTTGTCGTTTTTATGTTTTTTATAAAAAAATAGTTTATGATCTTTCTGGTGATAAAATGAAAGGACTAGAAATATATAAGCTTCTAAGTGAAATGAGAAAAAAAGTCAAAGTAGCTAATCGTAATATAATACTAATCTCTATAAACAAAGGGTTAGGAATTGACAAACAAACGAAGAAATGACATAATAATACTACAAGGGATTGGTGATCAATATGTATCAAAATAAAATAAAATTAACTCCACAAGATATTTTGGAAAAAGACTTCAAGATTGATACTAGAGGATATCGTTTAAAAGAAGTAGACCAATTTCTAGATGATATTATTAGTGATTATGAACAATTTTTTAACATTATTAGTAGTTTGGAAAAAGAAAAAGGAGAATTACTAACAGAAGTAATGAATTTAAAACAAGAATTAAGAAATTCTAAATTAAATATGGAAGTTGCTAATGATCATCCTACTGGAGAGGTAACGAATGTAGATATTATTCGTAGACTTTCTCAATTAGAAAAAAAAGTCTATGGAACAAAGAGTGAATCCGAAGAAGAAAACAATTAATATATAGACAAACGCTGAAAGCGAAAGCTTTTAGAGGAAAGTCCATGCTCACACAGTCTGAGATGGCTGTAGTGTTCGTGCCTAGGGAAAAAATAACCTAGGGTAGTTTATGCTAACGGCGGATATTTTTCCTAAGTCCTTTGGATAGGGAAAAATCCATAAAGTGCCGCAGTGACGATGCTTTTCGAAAGGAAAGAGTGAAACGTGGTAAACCCCGCGAGTGAGAAACCCAAATTTGGTAGGGGAATTCTAACGAAGGAAAGAAACGGAGTTAGGAGCTGAGAAATCGGCAGATAAATGTTTGTCGCCTATGAAAATAGGAACAGAACATGGCTTATTTATATTTATTGTTATATAGAGGTGCTTATGAAAGAATTAGGGGAGTATTTAAAACAAACAAGAGTAAGTAATGGAGTCAGCATCACAGAAGCATGTGAAGACTTAGACTTTTCAACATCTCAATTAGAAAATATCGAAAGTGGAAATGTAAAAGCATTTAAAGATATTTATGAATTAAAAGACGATATTAAAGCATATGCTAAATACTTAGGTTTAGATTCTGACAAAGTAGTAGATGAATTTAATGGATTTCTATTTCAACATACATCAAGAATTTCTCTAGCTGATATTGAATCCTTTCAAAAAGAAGAAGAAAAAGGAAACGAAAAAGAAGAGAAAAAAATAAGATCTCCTTATACAAAGGAGTATAAACCTAAAAAAAGTTGCATGCCAATTGTATATATGATCATTGGAGTTTTATTATTAACAGGGATTTTATACTTCATTCTTTATCATCGAAATGAAGCTCCAAATAGAATAGATGAATTAACCGTTATTAGGAAGGAGGGTACTTATGAATTTGCCTAATAAAATCACGGTTGCAAGATTATTTTTAACACTAGTAATTATTGCCTTACTATGCATTCCATTCTCTTATTTTGGAATTACTTTTCCAAAATTTGATATTCAAGGTATCACAGTAGAATTACAATATTTAATTGCAGGATTTTTCTTTATCATAGCTAGTCTTACAGACTTCTTAGATGGTTATCTTGCAAGAAAGTATCACATGGTAACAGACACAGGTAAAATGTTAGATGCGATTGCAGATAAAGCACTAGTAAATCCCATTTTAATTGTTTTAGCAGCTAATGGATTTATCCCTGTAATGATACCAGTTATATATGTAACAAGAGATATTATTGTGGATGCAATCAAAATGCAAGCAGCAAGTAAAGGAAAAGTAGTAGCTGCCATCAAATCAGGAAAATTAAAAACAGCTGCTATGATGGTAGGATTAACACTAGTATTTTTCTATAATATGCCATTTGAGTTTATTAATATAAGAGTAGATTTATTCTTACTATATTTTGCATGTATTATGTCTGTTGTAAGTGCAGTAGAATATTTTAATCTCAATAAAAAGCTAATTTTTTCAAGTGAAAAATAAAATAAGAAGAGAAAAATGAATATGAAAAATTCCCTTTTCCTAAGAGAATTTTTCTTTTTGAAGAAAAAATAAGGGAAGAATTAAATAAAACAATTGTTCGAAAAAACTATTGCAATTTCAAAAAATATAGTATACAATATTTTTGTAAGTTATTTACGAGGAGGAAAATAAATGGCTGTAAGTAAAGAAGGTACAAAAGATAAAGATAAGGCTTTAGAACAAGTACTAAGTGATATTGAAAAACAATTTGGAAAAGGTTCAATTATGAAGCTAGGTGATAATAAACATCTGAAAGTAGATGTAATCTCTAGTGGAGTTTTATCATTAGATATTGCCTTAGGAGTAGGTGGTTATCCAAAAGGAAGAATTATTGAAATCTATGGACCAGAGTCCAGTGGAAAAACGACCTTTGCTCTTCAAGCAATTGCAGAACATCAAAAATTAGGAGGAAGAGCAGCTTTTATTGATGCAGAACATGCTCTAGACCCTATTTATGCAGAAAGATTAGGAGTTAACATTGATGAATTATTGCTTTCCCAACCAGATACAGGAGAGCAAGCCCTAGAAATTTGTGACGCTTTAGTAAGAAGTGAAGCCATTAGTATTGTAGTCATTGACTCGGTTGCAGCACTAGTTCCACAAGCAGAAATCGATGGAGAAATGGGTGACTCTCATGTTGGACTTCAGGCACGTTTGATGTCTCAAGCTTTACGTAAATTAAATGGAACGATCAGCAAAACCAATACAACAGTAATTTTCATCAATCAATTAAGAGAAAAAGTAGGAGTCATGTTTGGCAATCCAGAAACGACAACAGGAGGAAGAGCATTAAAGTTCTATGCCAGTATCCGTCTAGAAATTCGCCGTAGTGAGCAACTAAAAATGGGAGAAGGAATTGTTGGAAATAAGACATCTGTAAAGGTTGTAAAGAATAAAGTAGCTCCTCCATTCAAATCATGTATGGTAGATATTATGTATGGAGAAGGAGTATCTCGTGAAGGAGAACTTGTAGACCTAGCTAGTGAAGCAAATATCATGGAAAAAACAGGAGCATGGTATGCTTATCAAGGAGAAAAACTAGGACAAGGAAAAGAAAATGTAAAGTTACTTTTAAAAGATAATCCAGAATTAGCAAAAGAGATAGAACAAAAAGTAAGAGAATACTACGACATTGCTATAGATAATTCTAAGGAAGATAAATCAGAATAAATAAAAAATACATAGGATAATAACTATGTATTTTTTTGCTATAATAAGGATAGAATTTAGTAGGTGATTCAATTGAATATAAAAGATTTATTACCGACAGATGAAAACATCTGGATAACAGGAATTACAGACAATTCCAAAGACGTAAAAAAAGGATATATATTTGTTGCGACAAAAGGGTATCTAGTAGATCACTTCGACTATATCGAAGATGCTATTCAAAAAGGAGCTAGCTTTTTAGTAGTGGATAAAGAAATCCCTTTTTCATTTCCTCATGTTGTTGTAAAAAATATAGAAGATACCTACCATGAATTATGCATCCAGTTCCATCAAGTAGATTTATCGAAATTTCATTTTATCGGAATTACAGGAACAGATGGTAAAACAACCACTGCTTCTATTGTAAAAGAATTAATAGGAGATTGTGCCTACATGGGAACAAACGGACTAATCATTAAACGAAAAACCATTCCAATTCAAAACACCACTCCTTGTGTTTCAGAATTATATCGCTATCTTTCACTAGTACAAAAGAAAAATATAGAAACTATTTCTATGGAAGTATCTAGTGAAGCCTTACTACATAAAAGAGTCAATCACCTATCTTATGATATTGTGGGCTTTACAAACATTACAGGGGACCATTTGAATGTTCATAAGAACTTTGATGAATATAAAAAATGTAAATTGAAATTACTAGATTTAGTAAAGAAAAATGGTATCGTAATTGTAAACGGAGACGACATGAATTTACAAAATATGCATTGTAAAAACTTGTATACATTTGGTTTTGATAAGGACAACGATTTTCAAATCAAAAGTGTAAAAGAAATGTCTAAGAAGGTAGAAATCACTCTTCAAGGACAAGAGGAATACAAACTAACTACATTCTTAAAAGAAAAGTTTAATGTCTATAACGTAGTGATGGCCTTCTTGATTGGACTATTTTATGGCATAGATAAAGAAACACTAATAAAAAGACTAAAGAGAATTAAGACCATTCCTGGTAGATGTGAACATCTAGACTTTGGCCAAAACTTTGATATTATTCTAGATTATGCCCATACGATTCATGCCATTCAAAATATATTAGATGACACCCTATCTGATGGTAGAAAAATAGTAGTGACAGGTTGTGCTGGCGGAAGAGAAAAAGAAAAACGACCAGTAATAGGCAAAATGATTATCGAAAAAAGTGATGTTGCAATCTTTACGATGGATGATCCTCGTTATGAAAAAGTCGATGATATTATTAATCAAATGGTACAAGAAGAAACCAAGTATATAAGAATTTCAAATAGAGAAGAAGCGATATTCTATGCCTTAGAAATTGCCAAGGAAAAAGATACAGTATTTATCTTAGGAAAAGGAAGAGATAATTACATGGCAATAGAAGATAAAAAAGTTCCCTATAACGACTATGAAGTGATTGAAAATTATTTTCAAAAGAGGTCCTAAAACCTCTTTTTCTTTTCCTTGACAATGCTTTAAAATCTTACTAAAATAGAAGTAGATTAGGTATTAGCCGAATCTAGATGGAGGATTATTATGAATCAAACAGTAATCTCCATTTTACTTGTAGTAGCTGGTCTCGTAGGTGGGGCTGGAATATCTTTTTTAATCAATTATCTTCGTGGAGAAATGTCTTCTAAAAAAAGAGAAGCTATGATCCAACAAGCAAAAAAAGAAATTGAAAAATTAAAAAGAGATGCTGCGATTGAACAAAAAGAGGAAGCTCATAAAGCAAAAATGGATTTAGATAAGGAAATCCGTGAAAAGAAAGAAGAGCTTAAAGAAAGTGAAAATAGATTATTACAACGTGAAGCAAGTATTGATAAACGTGATGAAATGTATCAGAAACGTGAGACAGCCTTAGATGAGCGTGAAAATAAACTATCTGAAAAACAAGAAGAAATTCAAAATGAAAAAAGTAAAGTGGAGGAAATAAAAAAAGAACAATTAGACTTACTTGAAAAAATATCAAAATTTAGTAAGGAAAAAGCTCGCGAAATGGTCATGACGAAAGTAAAAGAAAATATGTCTAAAGAAATTTCAGAATACATTCGTGAAGCAGAAAACGAAGCGAAATTAGTTGCAGATAAGCAAGCTAGAGAATTAATCGTAACAGCTATGCAAAAATATGCTGCTGATATTGCAAGTGATCAAACTGTTACTGTAGTAGATCTACCAAATGATGAAATGAAAGGTAGAATCATCGGTCGTGAAGGAAGAAATATTCGTACGATTGAAGCAATTACAGGAGTAGATTTAATTATTGATGATACCCCTGAAGCAGTAGTCTTATCCAGTTTTGATCCACTAAGACGTGAAATAGCACGTGTAACTCTAGAAAGTTTAATCAAAGATGGAAGAATCCATCCAACTCGTATTGAAGAATTATATGATAAAACCTGCAAAGACATGAAAGAAAAAATCATTCAATATGGACAAGATACCACTTTTGAATTGGGACTTACCAAATTTGATCCAGAATTAATTGAAATTATTGGTAAATTACACTTTAGAACGAGTTACGGACAAAATGCTCTACAACATTCAAAAGAAGTAGCAGAATTATCTGGATTACTAGCAGGAGAATTAGGAGAAAATGTAACTCTAGCAAAGCGTGCAGGACTTTTACATGATATTGGAAAAGCAATTGACCATGAAGTAGAAGGAAGCCATGTGGATATTGGAGTAGATATTGCGAAAAAATATCACGAACACGACGTAGTAGTAAATGCAATTGCTTCGCATCATGGAGATACACAAGCAACTTCAACGATTTCTGTCATCGTTGCAATTGCTGATGCTTTATCTGCATCTCGTCCAGGTGCTAGAAACGATTCATTAGAAAACTATATTCAACGTCTATCTCAATTAGAAGAGATTGGTAATGAAATAGAAGGTGTAGATAAAACTTATGCCGTTCAAGCTGGACGTGAATTAAGAGTTATCGTAAAACCAGAAGAGATTGATGATTTGAAAGCTCATCAAATTGCTCGTGAAGTAAAAGAAAAAATTGAAAGCAATATGAAATATCCAGGAACAATCAAAATAACAGTTGTTCGTGAAACAAGAGCAGTAGAAGAAGCCAAATAGGGCTTCTTTTTTGTTATAACATTTTCTACAATAAATACAGAACAGTGTAGGAGAGTATTATATGGATAATAATGAAACAAATTTAGATCAAAACTTTGAAAATAATGAATCAGAAAATCACACGGAATTATTGCGTGCCAATCAGATGAAGGAAACAGACAATTTTGATTCTGCTTCAAAACGAGAAGAAGAAAAAGAAAAAAGGAAAGGTAAAATATATACCATTATTTCCTCTCTAGTTTTAATGATACCTTTTCTATTTATATACGCTTTTATACTCTAAGTGAAGGAAGCTTTGATGAAAGTGGCAAAGGAGCAATATGGTGGTGCTTCATGTTTATACTTCCTTTTTTACTATTGTGTATAGTGGCATCTATCATTTTTGCTATTTTTGCTTTGAAGAAAAAAAGTCTAGGAAAGATATATAAAATTATAGCCTATATCAATATTGTAATTGCTGGATCTCCTATAGCTACAATTGTACTTGGCACCTTGATTACTCGAATTACAAATCTTTTCAGTTAATCAGTTAAAAGTGAATTTTTATTCACTTTTTTTGTGATATTTGTCAAAATAAAAAGCGATAAACTATCGCTTTATATCTAATATAACTGGTAGAATAATTGGCTTTCTTCCTGTTAAATTATGAATAAACGGATAAAGTGCATCTGTTATTTCTGTTTTTAGAATAGCAAAAGTTGTTTTTGGATTAGCAAGAGAAGCAGTAATAATTTGTTCTGCTTTATTCTCTATCTTGTGAATTAATTCTTCATTCTCATTAACTAAGATAAATCCTCGAGTAGTAATATTTGGTTTAATAAGTAATTCTCTTTTTTTCATATCAACATTGATAATTACAACCAAGATACCATCACTAGCCATAATTTTTCTATCTTTGATGACAGCTCCACCAATTTCTCCAATACGATTACCATCTACATAAACATCTGCACCAGGCATACTTTCTCCACGAGTAATCACATGGTTTTTAATACGTAAAGAATCTCCATTTTTTAAGATAAAAGTATTTTCTTTTGGAATGCCACAGTTAATGCCAATATTTGCCTGTTTTTTTAACATACGATAATCACCATGGAATGGCATTAAATATTTTGGTTTAATCAAACGAATCATTAATTTAATCTCTTCTTCATTTGCATGTCCTGAAGTATGTAAGTCCTGTAAAACATTATTAGTATAGACTTTAACTCCTTGAAGATAAAGTTTATTAATAGTTTTAGAAATACTTAAAGCATTTCCAGGAATTGCCGAAGACGAAAAAATAACAACATCATCAGGTCTTAACTTAATCTGTTTATGAGTACCATTAGAAATTCTAGATAGGGCAGCCAAAGGTTCTCCTTGACTACCAGTACACAAAATAGTAACTTCATTTGGTTTTAAATTATTGGCTTCTTCTGGAGAAATAAGTAGTTCTTTATGATCAATATAACCTCCATTTAAAGAGATATTAATATTATTCTCCATACTTCTACCAAAAATACAAATCTTTCGATTATGTTTAAAACAAGTTTCAAAAATATGTTTTACACGATAAATGTTGGAAGCAAATGTTGCGATAATAATACGATTATTCTTACACTGATCAAACATTTCATTTAATCTTTCATCGACAACAGATTCACTATTAGAAAATCCTTCATTTAGTGCGTTAGTAGAGTCTCCAATTAAAAGATCAACACCTTCTTCTCCTAGTTTTGCCATCTTATATAAATCAGCCATAGGTCCAATAGGAGTCAAATCGAATTTATAATCTCCTGTAGTTACGATTCTAGCATCTGGTGTTGTGATACTGATTCCATGAGAATCTGGAATAGAGTGAGTAATTCGGAAGAATTCTACCTCTATATCTTTAAATTTCAATCTTGTTTGATCCGTATAAACAAATAAATTGTCATAACGTATATTTCTATCTTGTAGTTTAACTGCAATCAATTCTTTTGCATGGTTAGGAGCATAAATAGCTGGAATAGAAACAGTTTGTAATAAAAAAGGAATTCCTCCAATATGATCTTCATGACCATGAGTAATTAACAAAGCTTTAATTTTATCTTCGTTTTCCTTTAAAAATGTAAAATCAGGTAAAACATAATCTACTCCTAAAATCTCATTTTCAGGAAAACTAACCCCGGCATCAATAATAACAATCGAATCCTTATGCATTACACAATACATATTCTTTCCGACTTCTCCTAAACCACCTAAAACAATAACTTTTGTTTCGTTGGTTTCTTTAATATTCATAAAATCTCCTTTCTTTTTTATAAAGAACTAACTATGTCATTATACTATAATTCTTCTAATTTGTCCACCTTCATAAAAAAAGTTATACCTTTAGGATTGAACTAGTCAATAAAAAGTAGACATTTAAAAAGTATTATTTAAACCCTAATTGAGTTCTGTGATGTGAACCCTGTTTGGTAGACATCAATAAAAAACCCGTAAATTAAAAAGAGAAAAGTCATTTTTCTCTTTTTGTGTAAGTTTTTCTCTTTTTCTTAACTTTTGACTTTAATCTATTCATATTGTAAAATAATATCCAT
>JAFRIU010000009.1 GCA_017432645.1 Bacilli bacterium | reverse complement strand
GAACTTTTCAAAGTTCTTTTTTTTTCATTTTTTCATATCATTTAACAAGGTGAGAATATGAAGAAAATGGATTATTTATTATTTTTTTCTGTTGTTTTATTATCCATTTTTGGTTTGTTTATGATTTATTCTTCTTCTAGTATATGGGCAGAATATCGATTTCAAGATTCTTTTCATTATGTAAAATACCAAGCTATTTTTTTCTTTGTTGGAGTTCTTTTAATGATTATTATTTCTAGAATTCCTTATTTTTTATATTATCGTTTTTCTAATTGGATATTATTGTTTTCTTTTTTTCTACTTGTTTTGGTTTTAATTCCAGGAATTGGTAGTATTCGTAATGGAAGTCGTAGTTGGTTTGGTGTTGCTTCTTTTGGAATTCAACCGAGTGAGGCCGCTAAAATCAGTTTGATCATTTTTACCAGTAAATACTTTTCTGTTAGTCAGGATTATGTCAAGAATTATTTTAGGGGAATTTTTCCTATTCTTTTTATTTCTTTTCTTTTTTTTGGACTAATTATGCTTCAACCTGATTTAGGAACAGGTCTTATTTTATTAGTATCTGTTCTTTCTATTTTATTTATTGCTGGAGTAGATTGGAAATTCTTTCTTTTTGGTGGAATACTAGGAATTTGTGGTATTGTTTTTCTGATTATTATTGCTCCTTATCGTATGAGTCGAATTACTTCTTTTTTAAATCCTTGGGAAGATGCATTAGGAAGTGGGTTTCAGATGATTCAAAGTTTATACGCAATAGGGCCTGGCGGTCTCTTGGGACTTGGATATCTTCATTCTATTCAAAAGCACTTTTATTTACCAGAACCACAAACGGATTTTATTTTTTCTATTATAGCGGAGGAATTTGGTTTTGTTGGAGTGTTGTTTGTTTTATTCCTTTTTGGTATGATTCTTTATCGTAGTATTGGTATTTCTCGTCGCTGTTCTAATTCATTTGGTAAATATCTGTCTTTTGGAATTTTGTTTCAACTCATCTTTCAAGCTGTTATGAATTTAATGGTTGTTGTTGGATTAATACCAGTAACGGGGGTAACACTTCCATTTCTTTCTTATGGTGGATCAAGCCTTTTAGTTAGTATGGCAAGTATTGGAATTATTCTTAATATTTCAAGAAATAGTTGTTGATGCAAGAACAAATGTTTGATATAATAATATTATTAACAATTCAGGAGGTTAATAATGAATAGTATTATATTAGACGAAAAACTTAAAATAGAAGATATGATTTATGAGATAAGAAGAAAACAAGTGATGCTAGATTCTGATTTGGCTAAGTTATATCAAGTAGAGACTAAAAGAATTAATGAAGCAGTAAAAAATAATTTGGAAAAGTTTCCAGATAGATTCAGTTGGGTTTTAAGTGTCTGCGAAGAAAATAATTTGAGGTCGAATTTTTCGACCTCAAACATTAAAAGAGGTGGAAGAAGGTATAAAACAAGAGTATTTACTGAGCAAGGGGTTGCTATGCTTGCTACTATTTTAAAATCAAAGGTAGCAACTAAAGTCAGTATTAGTATAATGGATGCATTTGTTTTAATGAGAAAGTATATTTCTTCTAGCTTGATAGAACAAAAATATATAAATGATTTAGTATTAGAACATGAAGAAAGATTAAAATTAGTAGAAAATACATTTTCTAATTTTAAAGAAAAAAACAATCATTTATTCTTTCAAGGACAAATATATGATGCCTATTCACTACTACTTGATATATTTTATAAAGCTAAAAAGGAGATAATAATTATTGATAATTATATTGATAAAAACTTGTTAGATATACTTTCTAAAACTGAAAAGAGAGTAATAATAATGACTAATAAGTATAATAATCAAGATTATGCGAAATATAAAAAACAGTATAAAAATGTAGAATTAATTATTAATGATAGTTTTCATGATCGTTTTATAATTATTGATAAAGAAATATTGTATCACTGTGGTGCATCGTTCAAAGATTTAGGTAAAAAGTGTTTTGAAATTTCCAAAATAGAAGAGAATGAAATTTTATTAAAAATTTTAAAAATGTTATCACAATAGTATAGGTAACCCTCTAAATTGTTGTAACTTTAAAAGTATTATAGGAGTAATTCTACCTTTTTTTATGGAGGATCTTCTTTATTGGTTAGTATGGCAAGTATTGGAATTATTCTTAATATTTCAAGAAATAGTTGTTGATTGCTTCAGGATTTGCTTGTCTCTATAGTTTTGATTTGGTATGATAGGAGTGGTGAGGTCTATGAAGAATATTAGTGTTTTGCCAGCAGATACTTATGCAGTTGTGAATAAGACGGTTATTACGGATAAAGATAAAAAGATTTTGACAATGTTATATCAGCCAATTATTGGTTTTGCTGCTGTTAGTTTGTATTTGACTTTAATTGATGATTTAGATAAACAGGAATTTATGAGTGAAGAGTTTACTCATCATCATTTGATGGCTATTATGCAATTGCGTTTAGACGATATTCTAATTGCTAGGGAAAAATTAGAGGCAGTTGGTCTTTTGAAGACATTTGTAAAGAAAGATAATATTAATCAATATGTTTATCTTATTTATTCTCCTCTTACAGCTAATGATTTCTTTAATCATCCTATTTTAAATATTGTTCTTTATAATAATTTGGGAAAAACAGAATATGAAAAGATTTTATCATATTTTAAAATCCCTAGGGTTGTATTAAAAGATTATGAAGATATTACCTGTTCTTTCGATGATGTATTTGATTCTGTTCAAAGAAATCCTATGGAAATGGAAGAAGATATTACGAAATCTGATTCCAACAACATAGAACTTCATAAAGGAGTGGATTTTGATTTAATTTTAGCTGGTATTCCTAAAAGTCAAATCCATGAAAAGTGTTTTACAGAAGAAGTTAGAGAGTTGATTAATAATTTAAGTTATATTTATCATTTAGATTCTTTAGCTATGCAAGGACTTATTTATCAATCTATTAACGAAAAAGGTTTTATTGATAAGACTCTTTTGAGAAAGAGTTGTCGAGATCATTATCAATTTGAGAATTATGGTAATTTGCCTACTCTTATTTATCATAAACAACCAGAGTATTTAAAAAAGCCTAGGGGAGATCAATCTAAGTGGGCCCAGATGGTTTATACTTTTGAAAATATCACTCCTTATGAATTGTTGAAAATGAGATATAAAGGAGCAGAACCTACGGACCGTGACAAGAAATTAATTGAGAGTTTATTATTAGATCAGAAGTTGGCTCCTGGAGTTGTTAATGTTTTGATTAGTTATGTTTTGAAAACGCAAGATGAGCAATTAAAGAAAAGTTATGTAGAGGCTATTGCTGGGCAGTGGAAGAGGCTTAATATTGAAACAGTAGAAGATGCGATGCAATATACTTTAAAAGAACATCAAAAAGTATCTAAAATGAATAAAAAGGTGAAGATATCTTCTGAATCTCAGAAGGTGAAAGAAGAGAAGAATCTTCCTGCTTGGTTCTATGAGGAACAACATGTTCAAGAAACATCTCAAGAGGATGTAGAAGAATTGGATAAAATTCTAAAAGAGTTGGTTTAGAAGAGAAGCAAAAGTGCTTCTTTTTTTTTCGATTAAGATATGATAAAATGTTAGTAGAGTGAATATGATGGTGTAGGAGGTTTTATGGCAGAAAAAATTGTAGAGGTTTTTATCTCTTTTTTTGGAGGCTTTAGTCAATTAACGTATGGTAGAGAAATGATTGTTTTTTTCATTTCATTGATGCCTATTTTGGAACTTCGTGGTGGTTTGATTGCGGCTTCTTTATTAAAATTAGATCCAGTTCGTAGTTATGTGATTGCGATTATTGCGAATGTTTTACCGGTACCTTTTATTTTATGGTTCATTAATTCTATTTTGAATGCTATGAGAAATAGTAAGAGGTTTTCTTCTGTTGCGAAATGGTTAGACGAGAAAGTAGAGAAACATAAAAAGCAAATTGAAACATATGGTTTTTGGGGAATGGTATTGTTTGTTGGTACTCCTCTTCCGGGAACAGGTGCATGGACAGGTTGCTTAATAGCGGCCGTTTTAAATATGGATCGTAAAAAAGCCTTTTTGGCTGCTATGATTGGTATTTTTATTGCTAGTATTTTGATGATGTTATTTTCATTCGGCTTTTTGAAAGCTGTTTTGAATTAAAGGGAGAATCTATGATCTATTCATTTTGTTTATTGTTTGTTTTGTTCTTTATTTATTCTTTTATTGGTTATGTGGCTGAAGTTTTAAAAATTAGCTATTCCAAACATCGATGGGTTTTTAGTAGGGGATACTTGGGAGGACCTTATTTACCTATTTTTGGAATGGGATCTGTTTTAGTAATTTATTTTTTGCAGTCTTATCGAGACGATGTAGTTGTTTTGTTTATTATGAGTTTAACGATTTGCTGTTTACTAGAATACTTTACTAGCTTACTTTTAGAAAAGATATATAATTTGCGTTGGTGGGATTATTCTTATAAAAAGTATCATATTAATGGTCGAGTTTGTTTAGAAAATGGAATCTTATTTGGTATAGCTGGAGTCCTTTTGGTACGCTATTTTCATCCGTTTTTAGTTTCCTTTTTGGAAAGATTTTCTCATCGTACTATTATTATTTTAGGAGTTGTTCTTATCGTTATTATGATGGTTGATTTTTTCCTTTCTACTTTTGTTGTTTTTCAAATTAAAGATGAATTAGAGGATTATACTGAAAAAGATTCTACTGAACAAGTTCGTACAAAAATGAAAGAATTCTTTTTATATCCTTTCTTTTCTAGTAGACTTTTCACCGCTTTTCCAGATATTTTAACTAATAAGAAAAAAGATAGAAGTAAAAATTAAAGTATGATACAATATGTGTAAGGGTTGTGATAGTATGAGAAAATTAAATTCTAAAGGTATGACTACAATTGAAATTATTCTATGTTTTGTCTTGATTTCTGTAATTTCTGTATCTTTATATCATATTGTTTCTTCTTATGATAAAAAGAGAATGTTAGAAGAAAATAAATTAAAAATTGTCAATTATAAGAATATTCTAACAAAAGAAATTCAGACTGATCTTATTCATAGAGGAGTACATGAAGTAGCTTTACGTACTAATCCAGTTGAGGGTGGAATGGATTATGAACTAGAATTGGCTTTATTGGACGGAAGTCATCGATTATTAAAAATATTTAAGCAAGCTGCTTATTCTTCTTACCATCCTGGTGGTGTTAAAAATATTGATGATAGTTATATGATTTCTTATGGTAATTATTGTCCAGGTGGAAATACTTCTGATTGTACGACGGATGTAGTAGAATATCCTTTACCGGATTTAGGTTCTTTTATGTTTCAAGATGGTGAAACTGGTACAGAGTGGAGAGTTCAAAAACTAAGTATTAATGATGTAGAGATTCATACGGATGATGATGTTTTATCTATTTACATAGGCTTTTATCATCCTGAACTTGGAAATCGTTATGCTATTGATATTGTGAATCCTATTGGTTTTAATTTTTAATGGAGGTTATTATGAATTATAGTTATAAAAAGGAAATCAATAAGAATATATTTAGGGGTTATGATATTAGAGGAGTATATCCAACTACGATTGATGAAGATACGGCTTATAGTTTTGGTCTTGGCTTTGGAACTCATATTCAAAAATTGGGTTTTCAAAAATGTGTTGTTGGACATGACAATCGTTTATCTTCTCCTTCTCTTTATGAAGCTGCTATTGCTGGAATTTGTGCTACTGGGGTAGATGTTGTTTCTTTAGGATTGTGTACGACGCCAATGTATTATTATGCTTGTATTAAGTTGGGAATTCCTTCTGGTGCTATGATTACAGCATCTCATAATCCAAAAGATGAAAATGGTATTAAGTTTGCATTTGATGAGAGTGGTAATTGTAAAGGACAGGAAATTCAAGATTTCTTAGCTGAAATTTTAGAAGGTCATTTTTTAACAGGATCTGGTAAGGTAGAGGAGTATGATATTGAACCAGATTATGTAGAACTTTATCGTACCAATTTACATTTTGGATCTCATCGTTTAAAAGTAGTATTGGATCCTGCCAATGGTGCTACTGCTAATTTTTGCCGTAAGATTTATTCTTTGTTCCCTATGGATTTAGTTATTATTAATGAAGAAAGTGATGGAAACTTTCCAGCTCATCATCCTGATCCTTGTGTTGAGGCTAATTTGGAGCAATTAAAAGCTAAGGTGTTAGAAGAAAAGGCTGATGTTGGTATCTCTTTCGATGGAGATGGAGATCGTTTAGGTGTTGTGACAAGAGAAGGAAAATATGTTCCAACGGATATTTATATGATTCTTATCATACGTGATATCTTTTCTAAAGTGGAGAATAAGAAATTTCTATATGATGTAAAGTGTTCTAAATCTTTAAGTGATGAGATTGAACGTTTAGGTGGCGAAGGGGTATGCTATCGTACGGGGAATTCTTATACCAAAGCCAAGGTAAGAGAGGATCATTTACCATTTGGTGGAGAATTATCTGGACATGTTTATTTTGCAGATCGTTGGCCTGGTTTTGACAGTGGTATGTATGCTGGACTTCGTTTATTAGAAATCTTGTCTCATACGGATAAAACAATTGAAGAATTATTAGAAGGTGTTCATCATTATTATGCAACAGAGGAAATTAAGTTTACTTCTAGTGATGATAAAAAATTTGGAGTAGTAGATAAGATAAAAGATTATGTTATCGAAAAGGGTTATACTTATTTAGATATTGATGGAATAAGAGTGAATTTTTCTGATGGTTGGGCTTTAGTTCGTTGTTCTAACACAGGTCCTAATATTACGGCTAGATTTGAAGCTAATTCTAAAGAAAGACTACAAGAATTACAAGATGAGTTTATTTCTGTTGTTCAAAAGTATAATGTTTAAAATTATCGTAAATTATGATGTCAAATAAAGAGAAGAGTGTTTCTTCTCTTTTCTTTTTTGTGTTATTATGAGAATGTATGATGAAAATAGGGGATGTTTATGGCCATTACAGAGATCGAGTTAAAAAAAGAAAAGAAGATTTTGAAAAAAGTCGCAGAACTTTTAGATACGACTTTAGAAGAATTCGGTGCTAGTGTTTATGAAGGAGAAGAAAATCTTGTTGAGTTCAAGAGAATGATGTGGGAAAATGCTAGCAGTTTTGATGATGCAGAAAATAGTCAAGTTATGATGGCTACAGATCGTGAAGAAGAAAAGTTCTTGGAAAAGCAACGTTATTTTCGTCGCCTTCAGAAGATTCAAGGAAAGCCTTATTTTGCCAGTATTGTTTTTAAAGATCAAGATGGAAGTATTTTTAATATTTATATGTCTTTAACGTATTTGAAAGATGATCATGAAAATAATATTTTATATGATTGGAGAAGTCCTATTTGTAGTTTATTTTATGACTATGAAACAGGTCCTTGTAGTTATACGGCTCCAGGAGGAGTGTATGAGGGTGTTTTAAAAAGAAAACGCCAATATAAAATTGAAAATAATGAATTATTAGGTGTCTTTGATAATTCCTTGAATATTAATGATGAGGTATTACAAACGGTTTTAGCTAGTGAATCTAGTGATAAAATGAAGAATGTTGTCAATACGATTCAACAGGAACAAAATAAAGTTATTCGTAATTTGGAAGATGACAATATTATTGTGCAAGGAATTGCTGGTAGTGGGAAAACTACGGTAGCTTTGCATCGAATAGCTTTTTTGTTATATCGTTTGAAAAACTTAAATAGTAATAATATCTTAATCTTTTCTCCTAATCCTATTTTTACAGAATATATTTCAGATGTTTTACCTTCTTTGGGAGAGGCTAATCCTTTTCAAACGACTTTTTCGGATTATTTAGAAACTTTTATTACGGAATATGATAGAGTTGAGAGTTTTCCTGATTTTATTGCACGTTATTATTCTTATCAAGAAATGTTTCCAGAATTAGTGGAGTATAAGCAAAGTGATAAGATTATTGATGACTTAGATGCCTATTTATCAGATTATGTTTCTAAAGCATCTTTTACTTCTTCTTTTCAAGAGGGAGAAAAGCATATGATTTTAGAAGATGAGATTAATACTTATCTTCATGAGAAATATGATAGACTTCCTTTGTTTGAGAGAGTAGATGAAATTGCAAAAAAACTGTGTTCCTTTTATTATAAAGGAAGTATGAAAAAAGTAAAAACATTTGGAAAGTTACTTTATGAACATAGTAATTTTAAAAAAGATTATAAAAAGATTATGACGGATTTTTTCCTTAGTGAGTATTGTCGTATTCATTTGGATGAAAAAGTCGTAAAAGGATTTATGTCTCGAGAGGAACTTGCTTATGAAGATGCTTTGATATTTGCATACATAAAAGGTACATTAGAAGGATTTTTATATGAAGCTAATATTCAGCAGGTTGTGATAGATGAAGCACAAGATTATAATCGTTTGCAGTATATTATTATTCAACATATTTTTCAAAAAGCTGATTTTACTTTATTAGGAGATATTCATCAGAATATTAATCCTTATTATCAATATCATTCTTTAGAAGATTTAAAGAGTTTGTTTAGAGGAAATACTAGTTATTTAGAACTTTTAAAAACATATCGTTCTTCTCCTGAAATTATTGAATATACCAATAAAATTTTAAATCTTCATCATGTTAATGCGATTCGTCATGAAACCAATAAACCAGTATGTATTCGAAAAGGTGTAGAAGACTTGGCTCATTCTCTTTTGGAAGATATTGAAACACTACAAAAGAAATATAAAAGTGTTGCGGTAATTACGAAAGATTTGAAAGAGGCAACACATCTTTATGAATTATTGAAAGATCATGTTCATATTTCTTTAATTGATATGCATACTAAAGGTTTTTATAAAGAATGTATTATTATTCCAGCTTATCTTTCAAAAGGATTGGAATTTGATAGCGTTATCGTTTATAATAATCGCGATAATTCTTATCGAAAAAATGAAAGAAATCTTTTATATGTAGCTTGTACTCGTTGCCAACAAGAATTATATATTTATAATTAAAGGAGTTTTTATGAAAAAATTGTATATTCTTCTATTTATTATTACTCTTATTGTTTTGTATGTATGTTTTGCTCCTGTTAAGATTCCAGTACTTACTTATCATGATTTTGTAGATGGGGAGCCTACTAATAATATGCAAATATCTAAGAAAGCTTTTGAAGAAGAAATGAAGTATTTAGCAGATCATCATTATAAAAGTTTAGAGATCAAAGATATAGAATGCTTTTTAAAGAAAGAATGTAACTTACCGAAGAAATCTGTTTTGATTACCATGGATGATGGTTGGAAAAGTGAATTAGAAATTGCGGCACCTATTTTAAAAAAGTATCATTTAAAGGCGACCATATTTTATGTGGGAGAGAATTTATCTAAAGAAAATGAGAATTTTATGAGTCTAGAGGATTTGGAGACTCTCATTCAGAAGTATCCAAATATTGAAATTGCTAGTCATAGTTATTCTCTTCATCAGGAAAAATCTTATAAATTATCCAAGGAAGAGATTACAAAAGATATGCAGAAGATGAAAGAGAGTATTATTTCTCCTTATTATGCCTATCCTTATGGCAAATATAGCGAGGATTATCAAGAAGCCTTAAAGGATGAAGGTTATCGATTAGCATTTACTTTTGGACCTGGAGGAGAGCATAGAAAACTTACTCAAAAGGATTCTTGTTATGAACTTCCACGATTGAATATGAGTAATGGAATGCCTCTATGGAAGTTTATTCTTCGTCTTAATTGGTATAAATAAAAAGAAGAAATTATTTGTTTCTTCTTTTTTCTTTGATTTTGAAATAGAAAGTTGAACCTTCTCCTAATTTAGAATGTACTCCATAGGAGAAGTGATGCTGTTCTAAAATCTTTTTCACAATATTTAGGCCAAGACCTGTACCAATGATATTTCTTTTATGTTTTTTATTGTCCTTATAGTATTTATTCCAAATATATGGAATATCTTTTTCTTCAATACCAGAACCTGTGTCGCTGATTTCTACTAATACTTCTTTTTTCTTGGTGACCTTTATCATTATCTTGTTGTCTTCTCCAGTGTAGTGAATGGCATTATTAATTAAGTTGTAGATTACTTGTTCTAGTTTCTTTTTATCAGCTTGAACCATTATTTTTTCTTCTTGATGTTCAAAAATAAAGTGATATTTTTCTGTTTCTTTTAGGACATTATATTTTTTTAAGATGTTATCAATTTCTTCTATTAAATCAAATTCTTCCCAGTTTAATTCTTCCACGATAGATTCCATTTTGGATAGTTCTAAAATATCATTTACGAGAATAGTTAGACGATCTACTTCTGAGACAATGGTATTCATATCTTCTTCTTGTTTTTTAGGGTCCTCTTTATGTAGATCTTTTGCGATTTCTGCTGTTGCTTTTATCATGGTAAGTGGTGTTTTTAAGTCATGAGAGACATTAGCCATTAAATCTCTTCTTAATTCTTCTGTTTTGCTTACTTCTTTATTTACATAATCTAGTGTCTTTGATAGTTCTTCAATTTCCAAAATTTTACTATTTTCTAATGAGGATGTTTGGTAACTTCCTTTTGCTAAATGTTTTGCCTGTTCATTGATTTCTTTGATTGGTTTTGAAATACGATAGGAGATATAGTAGGCAATTAAGTATGCCAATATTAGAAGGACAATAGTAATTACTATTAATTCTTTTCGAATAAGAAAAATCATATCATCTACTGGTTCTAGCGAAGTATTGATGAAGGCATATTGGTTATCTGATAGTTTTAATGCTAGAATGATTGTTTCCTCTTGTGTGTTTGATAGTTTAATAAAATAAGTAGATTCTTGCTTGTTTTTTTCTTTTATAAAATCATATTTATAGGAATAACTGATTTGTGAATTGGTGATACATCCTTTTCCAAAGTAACTGGAAACATAAAGAGAGGCAAAATCACTATCATCGATTTCAATACATACACTTTTTTCTAGTGCTAAGGAATTGATGATTTCTTTAAAATGAATATTTTCTTTTTGTTTTTTCATTTCTGTTGCGATTACTTTTGTGTCTTTTATTTTTTGTTCTCGATAAAAGAATCTTAAAAACAGGAATTGACAGATCCATAGAATTCCTATGATAAGAATAGCAAACAAAAGAAAATATTTTAAAATTTCATTTTTTACATTATTCTTCCTCTTCCACATATTTATATCCCAATCCTCTTACTGTTTTAATATTTTCACGGTATTTTCCTAAGTTGTTTCTTAACATTTTGATGTGTGTGTCAATGGTTCTGTCGTCTCCATAAAAATCAAATCCCCAGATGTTTTCTAATAATCTTTCTCTTGAAATAGCGATATTTTTATTTTCTAGAAAAAAGATTAATATGTCATATTCTTTTGGGGTTAGATTTATGAGTTTATTGTCTATTTTTACTGTGTGTGCATCGAAATTAACCTCTAATGTGTCATATGTATATTGATTCTTATTTTTCTTTTTCGTACGAGATAAGACTGCTTTTACTCTTGCTATTAATTCTTTAGGAGAAAAAGGCTTAGTTACATAGTCGTCAATTTCTAAATCAAAACCAGTTAGTTTATCATATTCTTCTCCTCGACTGGATAAAACAATCGTAGGAATTCTTTTTTCTTTTGGACAATTCTTTAAAAGAGAGAAACCATCCATTTTGGGCATCATGATATCTAAAATTATTAAATCGAATTTTTTGGTTTTTAATTTTTCTAAGGCTTCTTCTCCATTGGCTGCTTCTTCACAGTCAAAATGATCATTGATACAGTATTCTTTTATGATAGAGCGGATTCCTTCTTCATCATCAACAATTAAAATATTCATAGTATCCTCCATGTATTTCTATTATATATAATAATTGTGTAGTTTTGATGAAATTTTTTCAATCTATTTCTATTCTTTTATTTTTTTTATTTGGTAAAGAGTTGTGATTACTATATTGCAGCCAATCGCAATTAAGAGACAGAAAAGGCCTATTCTTAGAGAAGAGAGAAAATATAGTAAGATAGTTCTTGTACTCATTCCTAGAAGAGAAGCAATTAAATTATCTTTTGTTTTTCCCATGGCATCTAGACAGCTGGCAAGAGGAGCTTGTAGGTATTCTAGGATACAAATTGGTGCTAACAATTTAATATAGAAGGCACCTTCTTCTGTATGGTAAATCATTTTTAGAAAGAGAGTTGGGAAAAGAGTGAGAAGAAGAGTGATTGGAATGGCCATTCCTAAAGTAATGAGAATGGCGAAAAGTAGTTTCCTTTTTGCTTTTTGCTTTTCATGATTAGCATATTCCTTGGATAGGATGGGTAGTAAGGCTTGTGATATAGATTGGCTAAAAAAAGAGGGGAGGAGGATAAGTGGCATGACATAGCCAGAAAGAATACCATATTCTTTGGTAATGTAGGTTGTTGTGTATCCACATTTTAATAGACCGTTTGTTAAGATAATTGGTTCTAGAAAGAAAGCGATACTTCCTAAAAATCTACTAGCAGTATTTGGGATACCTATAAGAAGGGTATCTTTTATATTTTCTTTATTAGGTATTAAATCTTGCTTTTTTAGTTTTATCTGTTTTGGTAGAAAGAAGAGAAATACTAGTGTAGAAGAGGATTCACTAATGATATTTGATAGTACTAAATAACAAACAGCATATTTTAATCCATAGGATAAAAAGTGTGTGATTCCAAAGTAAATCAGTAGTAATCTTACTAAGTCTTCTGTAATATTGGATATAACATGAGGTAGCATTTTTTGTTTTCCTAAGAAGTAGCTTCTACAGATAGATGAGGTTGATGTGAAGGGAAGGACAAGAGCTATAGCGAGAATACTCCAATATGTTTCTTGATTGTGTAGTAGGTTTTTACTTAGAAAAGGTGCAAAAAAGATAATCCCTGCGATTAGTAAGATATGTATTATTAAAAGAATGGGAATGGTAGAAAAGAATAATTCTTTTGTACTTCTTTTTTCTTCTGCAACCAGTTTAGATAGTGCTAGGGGTAGTCCTAATTGACTAATGTTTATAAACAATAAGAAAGTAGGTAGGATGAGCATATAAAGTCCTAGTCCTTCGGATCCTATTTTTCTGGCAATTGTTATTTTAATGATCATTCCTAATAGTTTGGTTAGAAGTCCGCCAATCATTAAAATTATAGTGGATTGTATGAATTTTTCTTTCATAGTTCATTTTATTCTATAAAAAGTAAAATTAGGATAAAAAAGTATAATCGAACATACGGTTATTATTGTCAATTAAGATTGTCAAAATATTGTTTTTTTTCTTTTTTCATTCTTCCTTTTCTTATTTTATGATAAACTGATAAAAAGAGGTGTAGTATATGAATTCTTTATTCAGATTTCTAACCGGTCAAGAAGCGATTCTTG
Source organism: Bacilli bacterium (assembly GCA_017432645.1). Lineage (GTDB taxonomy): Bacteria > Bacillota_I > Bacilli_A > RF39 > UBA660 > UBA3789. The sequence goes on along the minus strand of JAFRIU010000009.1, from coordinate 15,614 downwards.
TTTATATGGTAGCTATCCTTTCTTGTATTTTATGTACAATTATTTATATTGTTGAGAAAAGTAGTCATAGATTACGCAAACGTTATAATACAAGAGAGTTAAATAAATTAGTAGAAGAAGTTCAAAGCAAAGATCCTTCTTTAGTAGAAGAGGATTCAGTTTATTATCCACCTGTTGCGCTACCTGTTTTAGAGGTTTCTTCATCTGTTCCTTCTCCAAGTGTTGTGGAGATGCTAGATGAGGCGGAAGAGAAAAAAGATAAGGTAGAGTTATCTCCAGCAGAGGCTTTGGCTGATGATTTTATTGTGAGTTCTGTTGCGGATGAAGATGATGGATTGGAGTATACCAGTATGGAACCAGATTCTGCTACTGCGCAATTAGAATTACAGAAGTTTAAAGAAGAACTTGCTAAAGAAGAAAACTTAGAAAATGAAGGAATGACTTCTTTTGAAGAATCTCAAGAAGAAAATGCCATTATTAGTTTGGATGAGTGGTTACAAAAGAGTCAGAAAATGTATGCTGAAAATGAAGTTACTCAGTATGATGAAGGAAATGCTCCTATTAGCCTACACGAATTAGAAGAGAAGGCAGGACGTAAGGCAGATCCACTTGAAGATACATTTATTTTAGAAAATGTTGTGGATAGTGAAGAAGTAGAAAAAGAAGTAGCAGAGGAAGAAAAGAAATTTCAAACCAGTCCTATTATTTCTCCAGTTTTTGGAATTGCTAAACAAGAAAATGAGTATAATGATATGCAATTTGAAAATACCGCAACTTATGAGAAACTAGATTTAGAAACGAAGAAGACTAATGAATTCTTGATGACACTGAAAGAGTTGCAAGAAAAGTTAGAATAAAGGTACATTGTACCTTTTTTTTTGTTGTATCCTTGTTTTTTTTATGTTATAATTTGTACAGTTTTTAGGGGATGATAGAGTGAAGACTGTTGGAATATTAACACTTGGCTGTAAGGTTAATACTTATGAATCAGAGTTTGTAAGAAACGAATTAAAGAATGCTGGTTATGAGATTCGTGAATTTGATGATTTATGTGATGTTTATATTATTAATACTTGCACGGTTACGAATTCTAGTGATTCTAAGTCACGTAAAATGATTCGTCAAGCAATTCGTAGAAATCCTAATGCCTGTGTTGTTGCGATGGGATGTTTTATTGCAGCCAACCCAGATTATTCTGAAGATGGATTAGATATTATCATTGGAAATAAAGATAAGTCTAAAATCGTAGAATTGTTGGATGAATACTTTCAAAATAAAGAAGTTTTAAGGAAACAATATACAGGACGTTTAAAAGAATTTGAAGATATGTATATTTCTTCTTTTCCAGGAAGAACACGTGCTTTTGTAAAGATTCAAGATGGGTGTGATAATTTCTGTAGTTATTGTATTATTCCGTTTGTTCGTGGAAAGTGTAGAAGTAAAGATGAGAATCAAGTAGTAGAGGAAGTTACTGCCCTTGTTCAAAATGGTTATCAAGAGGTTGTTTTGACAGGAATTCATACGGGTAGTTATGGAGTGGATTTAGACACTAGTTTTTCTCATTTGTTAGAGAGACTGATTTTGATTAATGGATTGTATCGTTTACGTATTTCTTCTATTGAAGTTACCGAATTAAAAGAAGATGTATTATCTTTATTGAAGAAATCTAATGTTTTAGTAGATCATATGCATATTCCTCTTCAAGCAGGATCTGATGCTATTTTAAAATCCATGAATCGTAAGTATGATTTAGATTTTTATAAGAAAAAAATAGCTGAGATTCGTGTGATTCGTCCTAACATTGCTATTAGTACAGATGTGATTGTAGGATTTCCTGGTGAGAGTGAAGAGTTGTTTTTAAAAACTATGGATACTTGCTATGAAATAGGATTTAGTAAGATACATGTGTTCCCTTATAGTGAAAGACGAGGAACGGCATCTTCTAGGATGACGGGGAAGGTTTCTGAATCAGAAAAGAAGGATCGTGTAAAAAGGTTGATTGCTCTTTCTCAAACTTTAGAAGAGAATTATATGAAAAAATTTCTTGGACAAGTTGTAGAAGTTTTAGTAGAAGAGACGATTGATGGTTTTAGTTATGGTCATACAGGAAATTATTTGCATGTGAAAATCGAAGGAGAGTTTTCTTCTCATACTTTTGTGAAAGTAAGAATTGATTCTATAGAGTATCCTTATTGTTTGGGAAAAGTAGAAAAGTAAAAAAGTGAATTTTTTCACTTTTTTTTCTTTTTTCTTGGAATTGACAGTCAAAAATTTGTACGATATAGTAGATACGAGAATGTATTCTATCAAAAGAGTTGGTGATGTTATGACAAGTTATATCAAAGGAAGTCTTTCCAAAACCATTTATGAAGGAAATAATGGATATCATGTAGGTATTTTTAAAGTAGCAGATACGAATGATGATTCCTTACATCAATATATTGGAAAGAGTATTTCTTTTGTTGGTTATTTCTATGAGTTAAATACCATAGATACTTATTGCTTTTATGGGAAACTAGTGGAAAATCAAAAATATGGAGAGCAGTTTCAAGTAGATAGTTATGAGCGCTGTAAATTGGAGGAAAAGGATTCTATTTTGGAGTTTTTAACAAGTGGTTTATTTAAAGGAATTGGAGAAAAGAAAGCCAAAGCTATTGTTGATACTTTGGGGAAAGATACTTTAAAAATTATTTTAGAGAATCCTAGTAATTTAATTTTAATTCCTGGAATTAGTGAAGCAAATATTGAGACTCTTCATACGAAATTAAAAGAATATGAAGAAAGTTATCAAGAAATTCTCTTTCTTACGGATATGGGATTTTCTCCAAAAGATTCTATGACGATTTATCATTTTTATCAGAAGCAATCTAAAAAAGTAATTGAAGAAGATATTTATCAATTAGTGGAAGATCTTTTGGATATGAATTTTAAAAAGGTAGATATGTTAGCTCTTCGAAGCGGTATTTCAAAGGATGAGCCTATTCGTGTAAAAGCGGCTACTTTGTATATTATGAGAGAAATTAGTAATGCTTATGGACATTGTTATTACAGTAGAGAAGAACTGATTTCTTATTTACCTAAAGTTTTGGATTGTTTTGTTTCAGAAGATTTAGTGGAATCCTGCTGGTTGGAACTCGAAAAGGATCTTAAGATAATAGTAAAAGGGGATCGTTACTATTTACGTGAAATGTATGATGCAGAGTGTTTGATTGTGAAGAGATTTCGTATGCTAAATGCTAATCCAGAGAGTAAGAAAAAAAATGTAAATACGGCTATTCAAAAAATAGAAAAGTTTTTTGGAATTTCTTATAATTCTGAGCAAAAAGAAGCCATTCGCAGGAGCTATACTAAAGATTTTTTAATTATTACAGGAGGTCCTGGAACGGGGAAAACTACAATTATTCAAGGAATTTTAGAGCTTTATAAAGAGATGAATCATTATTCTTATGAGGAATTACAGAGAAAAATTGCGCTACTTGCTCCTACTGGTAGAGCGGCAAAAAGAATGAGTGATGCTACGTTGTTTCCTGCCAGTACCATTCACCGCTTTTTGAAATGGCAAAAGGAAGCTAATAAGTTTCAAGTAAACGAATATAACAAAAGTAAAGTGGAGTTCGTTATTTTAGATGAAGCTAGTATGGTAGATACGTATTTAATGGCTTGTCTTTTAAAAGGAATTTCTGCTAATTGTAAAATCGTAATCGTTGGGGATGACCACCAATTGCCAAGTGTTGGGCCTGGTCAAGTTTTACATGATATTATTGAAAGTGAACAATTAGATGTTGTGAAACTTAACGAGTTATATCGTCAGGGAAAAGATTCTAATATTGTTGCCTTAGCCTATGATATTCGGAATCAATATGTTCAAAGAGATATTTTCAATGTAGAAGAAGATTTGACGTTTATTGAATGTGATAATTCTGATGTTATTTCTCATGTGTGTGATGTTTGTCAAACATATAAGGATTATGATTATCAAAATTTTCAGATACTCATTCCTATGTACAAAGGATTATATGGAATTGATCGTGTAAATGAGATGGTTCAATCTATTTTTAATCCTACCGATTCTTCCTCTCGGGAATATAAAATAGGGGATGCTTTATTTCGAGAAAATGATAAAGTTATTCAACTTACTAATTTACCAGAAGAAAATGTATATAATGGAGATATTGGTTATATAAAGAGAATGATGCTTGCTCCTAAAAAGGAGATTTATATTCATTTTGATGGTGGTGAAGTAAAGTATACTCCATCCAATTTTACTAATTTTCGAAAAGCTTATGCGATTAGTATTCATAAGGCACAAGGATCTGAATTTGATGTGGTTGTGATTCCTATTGTTAAAGGATATCAGAAAATGCTTTATCAAAAATTAATTTATACGGCAGTGACTCGTGCTAAGAAAAAACTATATTTTATTGGAGATTTTTCTGCTTTACAAATGGCTTCTCAAAACGTTGTAGAAGATGTACGTAGAACGACGATTAAGGATTATTTGCTTTTTGGTATAGATTAGGCTTTTTTTACCATATTAAAGATAGAGGTGATAAAGTGAAACTAACCAAAATGATGATGCTTTTGGGTGGGGGAATGCTTGGATATTGGTATTTTAGAATGCATCCAGAAAAAATAAAAAAGATGAAAAAAATAGGAAAACGGGCTAGTAAAAAGATGAATTCTAAATTAGATTTGGAATCATAGAAAAAAGTCATGCAATTATGCATTGGCTTTTTTTTCATATTCTTGTATAATTTGTACATAGGGAGAGATTCTATGATTACGATTAAGAGTGAAAGAGAAATAGAACTTATGAGAATGGCAGGAATGCTAGTTTCAGAGATGCATCAATTTATAAAGCCTTATATTAAAGAGGGAATATCTACTTATGAATTAGATCAGCTTTGTGAGAAGTTTATTTTAGAACATGATGCGGTTCCAACCTGTAAAGGATTTGAGGGGTATCCAGCTACTTTATGTACGAGTATTAATCAAGTAGTGGTACACGGAATTCCTCATAAGCAAGATGTTTTAAAAAATGGGGATATTATTACAATCGATGTCGTTATTGGTTATAAGGGTTATCAGGGAGATGCTGCTTGGACTTATGCCGTTGGAGAGGTTAGTGAGGAAAAGAAATATTTGATGGAACATACTGAGAAGGCTTTGTATGCGGGAATAGAGGAAGTAAAGCCTGGGAATCATATTGGTGATATTTCTTATGCTGTTGAAAGATATGCAGAAGCTCATCATTTAGGAGTTGTTCGAGAATTATGTGGACATGGAATTGGAAGAGAAATGCATGAAGATCCTGAAGTTCCTAATTTTGGAACTCCTCATACTGGTCCTTTATTAAAGCCAGGAATGGTTATTTGTATTGAGCCTATGTTAACGTATGGAAAAAGAGATGTTTTTCTTTTGAATGATGAGTGGACTATTATTACACAAGATGGTAGTGATGCTGCTCATTTTGAACATACTGTTTTAGTTACTGAGGATGGTTATGAGATTTTAACGCCTCGACTAGATTAACGTAAATTACAAATTAATTTACGTTTTTTTTTATCTTTTTCTTTTTTTTTGATGTACACTAATATCGGGTGATAGTATGAAGAAAAGTGTTCTTTTTTTAATCAATGGTTTAGGAATAGAGAAGTCTGGAAGCTATAGTATAGCAATTGATCAATGTATGCCTAAATTATCTAGAGTTAAGGAAACTTCTTTTTTTACGACGGCAGTTATTGACTCTTTGGAATATCGTAGTGCCTATGAGCAGTTCTTTTTAGGAAATACTTATAAAAAAGAGCTAAAGTTTATTCGTGAAAAGATATTAGGAGAGACTTTGTCTTCTAATCCAGTTTATCAAAGATTTTATCAGGATGTTACTTCTTCTCCTACTTCTAAACTTCATGTTTTTTTGGAACCATCTAACGAGAGAATTGTAGAGGAAGTAAATGATTTAGTAAAGATTCTTACTTTAGATGAGAAAAAGCAAGTTTATCTTCATTTATTAGTGTCTCAACAAACGATTAATGAATATCAGAAATTAATTGAAATTGTAAATTATATTAAGTATCATTTGGATACTCGTATTACAGTTGGTTTTATGCTTGGAAAAGAGCTGATTTCGGATGATGTTTCTAAAGAGCAGATGGATAGTATTCGTAAATTGTTCTTCTTCTGTTCAGCAGAGAGATGGAGTGATACTGAGAAAAAATTAACTAGTTTACGAGATGAAAATGTTCGCCCTTGTTTGATGCCTGGTTTCTGTACTACTAATTCTTGTACGATTCAGGATGGAGATGTTATTTTGTTCTTTAATACTAAAAGAACTACTTATGATAAATTTATTTATATTATAGAAGAAAACAAAGAATGGGCTTTTAAAACAACTGAAAGCAAATTACCTTTTTATTCTATGATACAATTGGATACCAAATATCAAATTCCTTGTTTTGCACCAAGTATTGATTATGAGAATAGTTTATCTAATTTGTTGGAGAAAGCAAATAAGAAAGCTCTTATTATTACTTCAGAAGCCAATATGAGTTTAGTGAATTTTTTAGCGAATGGACTGGTTTACGAGAACAATCCAAGAATTCAGTTTATGAGAAATGATCTGGACTTTTTCAGTAACTTATCTAATGTTCAAAGTGTGATTGAACATCCAGAATATGAACTTATTATTTTTGATTATCATATGGATACTTCTAAAACAATTAATGATTTGAAAGAACAATTACAAAGAATAGATGTTGTTTTGGGAAATATTGCTTCTGTTTGTGAAAATAAGCATTCCTTATTAATCACTTCTTTGTATGGATTAAAGAAGGAAATGCCTCTTGCTCCATACAATCCAGAAATGGTTACTCTAAATTATGAAAGACAAATTCCTATTTTCTTCTTTGATTATTCTTATCCAAGAACCAAATATGCTTTGTCCGGTGGGGAAACGAATGATATTTTATTTACAGCACTTCGTTTTATTTGGGATAATAATGAGCTCTATAGTTTGGTTCATGAAAAAGGATTAGTAAATAACTTTATTAAAATCTTTAAAGGAAATTGAAAATCTTCTTAAAAAATGGTATAATGGAATCATGAAAGGGAGTAGTTCCATCGCTTTGATGAAATAATTCAACAATCGACCTTTGGTCTGGATTATTTTGAAAGAACAAGACTTTTATAGAAATATAGGAGTCTTTTTCTATTTTAAAGACTTTTAAGAGGAGGTAGAATATGACGAGAAATCACTCTGTTGACGTAGAAGCAGCTGTATCTATTGGTTTAGTTGCCGGATTAATCTTAGGAGGATATCTTGGAAGTGCTGCTGAGAAGATAAGAGCATGGCGTGAATACCAAGAAAGAGCAAAGGTATCTTATCAAGGGGTTATCTATGATTTAAAAGATTTATATCAATTGACGAGGCAAGATGAATCTATATTTTGCGTATTAAATTCTGATATTTATTATGATTTAGATGATGGCGATGTTGTTTCTGTAAAAGGGTATGAAGAAGCATTTGGTTATGATGTTATTGATTTAAAACAATTTTTTACTCTAGAGGAATGTCAAGATATGGTGAATGAACGTGCTGTTCAAGAAAAATTTGATATTATTGTTTCTGAATCTGTTCCTAAAACGAATACTAAATGATATTTGTTGGAAACAGTTGAAAAAAAAGCTAATTTATGGTATACTGTAAGCAGTAAGAGGGAGTAGTTCCATCAGTTTGATGAAATAATTCAACAATCGACCTTTGGTCTGGATTATTCTAATGAACAAGACTTTTATAGAAATATAAGAGTCTTTTTATATTCTGAAGACTCTTAAGAAGGAGGAGTTATGAAGAATATATTATTTAATCACAAGAAAAATGTTATATTTGCTGTTATTGTTTTGCTTGCTTTTCTTTTTATTACTTCTTGTTTTTGTATTGTAGAAAGTGGAGAAGTTGGAATTCGTATTCGCTTTGGTAGAGTAGTGAATCATACTACTGCAGAAGGAATCAATCTAAAAGTTCCTGTTATTGAAAAAATTGAGAAAATGAATGTCCGTGTTCAGAAAACAGAAGTAAATACGGATTCTTCTAGTAAGGATTTACAGGATGTGAATATGAGCTTGGTTGTTAACTATCGTATTGATAAAAAACAAGCTGTTAGTTTATATGAAACAGTTGGAAAAGGGTATGAACAAGTTGTTTTAGAACCAGCTATCGAGGAGGGAATTAAGGCAGTTACTTCTCAGTATACGGCTGAAGAATTGATTACTCTTCGTAGCGAAGTTAGTGAGAAGTGTAAGAAAGAACTTGATAAGAAGGTTTCTAAGTATGGAATTCTTATCAATGATTTTAATATTACTAATTTTCGTTTTAGTGAAGAGTTCTCTAAAGCAATTGAAGAGAAACAAGTAGCAGAACAAAAAGTATTAACGGCGAAACAGGAGTTGGAAAAAGAAAAAGTAGAAGCAGAAAAAAAGATTGTAAAAGCAGAAGCAGAAAAGCAAGCAAATGAATTGAAGGAGCATTCTTTAACAGATAATATTATTCGTGAGAAATTCATTGAAAAATGGAATGGCGAACTACCAAAAGTAACTGGGGTAGATTCTATCATGAGTATGGATAGTTTGTTGAAGTAACATTTTAGCCCAAGTATTTGGGCTTTTTTTGTTGGACGAAAGAGAAGTTTTATATTATCATAGTGATAGAGCTTTTGAAATTAGGGGGGATTCAACATGGAAAAAGGAAAGCTAATTGTCATGGAAGGTGCTTGTGATGGGATTGGTAAGAGTACCCAATTTGAATTGTTAAGAAGACATTTGATTGCGGATGGAAGAGAAGTTGTTACCCATCATTTTCCTTCTTATCATACTTATCAAGGAACAGCGGTAGAAATGTATCTCCAAGGAAAATATGGGTCTATGAATGATCTTTCTCCTTATTTTGTAAATAGTTTATATGCAATTGATCGTGCCATTACTTGGATGACGGAGTTAAAAAAAGATTATGAGAGAGGTTCTATCATTCTTTTGGATCGGTATACCACTTCTAGTATTATTTATCAGGCATCTGTTATTGAAAATTTGGAAGAGAGAAAACAGTTTATCGATTATGTTTGTGATTTTGAATATCATAAACTAGGAATTCAAGAGCCGGATGAAGTAGTTTTTTTAACTGCACCTTTTGATATTGTTACAAAAGTGCGAAATGCTAGAATAGAAAATGACGGAGTAGAGAATGATATTCATGAGAGGGATCTTTCTTTTATGAAAAAAGTATATGATAATGCTATGAATCTTTCTTTATACTTTGATTGGGATATTATTCCTTGTCAAAAGAATGATTCTTTAGCTAGCGTAGAAGAGATACACGAAAAGGTTTATCAAAAAGTAAAAAATCATTTGAATTAGATGTCAAAAAAAGTAAAGTTTCGTTGAAAAACCTTTTTTCTTTCGTTATAATAATAAAGAGAATGTAGGAGTGATAAGAATGGCAGGGAAATATGATGCATCGTCTATCAAAATATTGGAAGGATTAGAAGCCGTTAGAAAACGTCCGGGAATGTATATTGGTTCTACGGATAAAAGAGGACTTCATCATTTAATTTGGGAAATTGTAGATAATTCTGTAGATGAAGCGATTAATGGCTTTGGAGATTTTATTAAAATAATCCTTCATCGAGATGGCTCTGTTAGTGTGGAAGACCACGGACGTGGTGTACCTACTGGTATGCATGAGTCTGGTAAGAGTACTCCAGAAGTTATTTATACGGTACTACATGCTGGTGGAAAATTTGAAAGCGATGGTTATAAGGTATCTGGTGGATTACATGGAGTAGGTTCTTCTGTTGTAAATGCGTTATCCAAATGGATGGAAGTAACGATTCGAAGAGATAAAGAAGAAAGCTATATTCGTTTTGAAAATGGAGGAAATGTTGCTGTTCCATTAAAGAAAATCGGTACAACCAATAAAACGGGAACGACTGTACGTTTTATGCCAGATGAAGAAATTTTTGGAAATGCCCATTTTTCTTATACTACTGTTTGTGAGAGAATGCAGGAGTCTGCCTTTTTATTAAAGGGAATTACAATTGAAGTAGTGGATGAAGAGGATGAAAGAGATGTCAAGTATCATTACGAGCGAGGAATTGAAGAGTACGTTGAAGAATTAAATAAGGGTGAAAATGCTCTTCACAAGATTCTAACTTTCGAAGGGGAAAGAGAAAGCATTGATGTTGAGATTTCAATGCAATATACGGATACTTATAATGAGAAAATTGTTAGCTTCGTTAATAATGTAAAAACTATTGATGGTGGTTCACACGAAGTTGGGTTTAAAACAGCTTTAACTAGAGTTTTTAATGATTATGCTAAAGCAAATGGCTTTGTAAGAGAAAAAGATAAAGCTTTTGAGGGTAGCGATGTAAGAGAAGGACTTACTGCGATTATTAGTTTGAAGATTCCAGAAAGTATTTTACAGTTTGAAGGTCAAACGAAAGGTAAGTTAGGTACTCCTCAAGCGAAGAATGCTGTTGAGGCAGTTGTTACTCAGAATTTACAGACTTATTTAGAGGAAAATAAAGCAATCGCAACTGACATTATTAATAAGAGTTTACGCAGTAAGATTGCTCGTGAAGCTGCTAGAAAGGCAAGAGAAGAAGCAAGAAAAGGAACGAAAAAGAGTAATAAAGATCGTTCTTTATCTGGAAAGCTTGCTCCTGCTCAGAGTAAAGATAAAGAGAAGAAAGAGTTGTTCTTAGTCGAGGGAGATTCTGCTGGTGGTTCTGCTAAACAGGGTAGAGATAGACGTTATCAAGCTATTCTTCCTTTAAGAGGAAAAGTTTTAAATACAGAAAAAACAAGAGAAGATGAAATCTTAAAGAATGAAGAAATTAATACCATGATTTATACTATTGGTGCTGGATATGGATCTAATTTTGATATTAAGGATTGTGAATATTCTAAAGTTATTATCATGTCCGATGCCGATGAAGATGGTGGACATATTCAGTGCTTATTATTAACCTTTTTCTATCGTTATATGAAGCCGCTTATTGAAGATGGAAGACTTTTTGTTGCGCTTCCTCCGCTTTTTAAAATTCAGTCTGGAAAAGATATTCAATATGCTTATACGGTGGAAGAAATGCAAGAAAAAACAAAAGGTAAGAAGTGTGAAGTTCAACGTTATAAAGGTTTAGGTGAAATGAATGCGGATCAACTTTGTGAAACAACGATGAAGCCAGGAAGCAGAACTTTGATTCGTGTTAATATTGAGGATGCTCAATTGGCCGAAAAAAGAGTTTCTATTTTAATGGGAGACGATGTACCTCCTAGAAAAGAATGGATCGAAGAAAATGTAGAATTTTCTTTGGAAGATGAATATAAAATTGCTTAAAGAAAATGAAAAGAAAGTAGTGGTAGAATGCCAAAAAAGAAAACAGAAACAGAAGAAATCATAGAGAAAATATTTGACTATACCCTAGAAGATATCATGGGGGAGAGATTTGGAAGCTACTCGAAGTATATTATTCAAGATCGTGCTATTCCAGATGCTAGAGATGGTTTGAAACCAGTTCAAAGACGTATTTTGTATTCTATGCATAAAGAAAAAAATACGTATGATCGCGGTTATCGTAAAAGTGCTAAGACAGTTGGAGATGTTATTGGTAATTACCATCCTCATGGAGATACTTCTATATATGATGCAATGGTTAGAATGTCTCAGCCATGGAAAACTAGACTTCCTTATATTGATATGCATGGAAATAATGGTTCTATTGATGGAGATAGTCCTGCTGCTTATCGTTATACTGAAGCCAGACTTTCTAAAATTTCAAATGAGATGCTTCGAGACATCGATAAAGATACCGTAGAGTTTTCCCCTAACTTTGATGATACAACGATTGAGCCTACGGTTTTACCGGCACGTTTTCCGGCTCTTCTTGTATATGGTACTCAGGGAATCTCTGCTGGTTATGCAACCAATATTCCTCCTCATAATTTAGGAGAAGTCATTGATGCAACGATTCATCGAATCGATAATCCTAATTGTCAGTTAGATACTTTGATGAAGTATATTAAGGGTCCTGACTTTCCAACTGGTGGAGTAGTAGAGGGCCTAGATGGTATTCAAGAGGCTTATGAAACTGGAAGAGGACGCATCATTATTAAGAGTCGTTATCATATTGAAAATGATAAAGATGGACTTCGTGTCATTATTACAGAAATTCCATTTGAGGTAAATAAAGCTCAGATGGTTAAAAGAATGGATGATATTCGTCTAGATAAAAAAATAGATGGAATATTAGAAGTTCGTGATGAATCTGCATCTGATGTTAGAATTGTGATTGAGTTAAAGAAAACAGCTAATGCAGAATTTTTTATCAATTATTTACTAAAGAATACAGATATGCAGATTAGTTATAGCTTCAATAATGTGGCAATTGTTAATCGTAGACCAAAATTGATTGGTTTAAAAGAATTGTTAGATGCTTTTATTTCTCATCAAAAAGAAGTTGTTCGCAGAAGAACACAATTTGATTTGGCTCATGCTAAAGCACGTTATCATATTGTAGAAGGTTTGATTAAATGTATTTCTATTTTAGATGAGGTTATTCGTGTTATTCGTTCTAGTAAAAATAAACAGGATGCCAAGGAAAATTTAGTAAAAGAATTTGCTTTTACAGAGGAACAAGCAGAGGCTATTGTTACTTTACAACTTTATCGTTTGACAAACACAGATGTTGTAGCTTTAGAACAAGAGCAAGAAAATTTATCTAAGATTATTCAAGGCCTTACTGCTATTTTGGGAGATGAAGAAGTCTTGAAATCTGTTATGAAAAAAGATCTTCGCGCGGTAAGAGATGAATATCCAACTCCAAGAATTACGGATATTAAAGAAGAAATTACAGAGATTAAAATAGATGAAACGGATATGATTCCTAAGGAGGATGTTGTTGTAGCGGTTACAAAAGATGGATATATCAAGAGAACATCCTTTAGAAGTTATTCTTCTTCAAACATGGAAGATGTTGTTTTAAAGGAAAATGATTACATCATTGGTTTATATGAGATGAATACAACGGACACTATGCTTGTGTTTACTTCTGGTGGAAATTATCTTCATATTCCTGTTCACGTGATTCCAGATTTAAAATGGAAGGATATGCCAAAACATGTCAGCAATATCGTTGAAGTTCCTGGAGAAGAAAGTGTTATTACAGCACTTCCTGCTTATAATTTTGAAAGTGATCAGAATGTTATTATTACTACTAAAGATGGAATGATAAAAAAGACAAAGTTAAAAGATTTTCGTATGCAGCGATATAGTAAGGCAGCTAGTTGTATGAAGTTAAAAGATCATGATCAAGTTATCAGTGCTTTATTAGAAGAAAAGGAATCCATTTTCTTAACGACTAATACAGGATATGGTTTAAGCTTTAAAACTTCTGAAATTCCAATTGTTGGTATTAAAGCTAGTGGAGTGAAAGCTATGAAGTTAAAGAATGATTATTTGGTTTCGGCTAACAATTTCTCTTATCAGGAAGATGAGTATCTAACAGTTGTTACAACAAAGGGAACTGCCAAGAGAGTACGTTTGACTGAATTTGAAGAATCTACAAGGACGAGAAGAGGAATTCAAGTTATTAAAGAAGTAAAATCGAATCCCTATTTTGTACTAACTACTTTTATTGAGGATTCTAAGAAGTTTTTAGGGTTACAGAATCAAGAATTATTTGAATTAAAACTAACAGAATTACCGATTGTTGATCGTTATTCTACAGGTAGTCAGATTTCTAAAACAAATTTGATTAGTGCTTATATTGTTCCGATTCTTACAAAATTACCGAGAAAGCAAGATTCTATTCTTCCTGATGAAGAAGTTATTGAAAAGGAAGAGATTGTTGATGAGGCTCCTAAGAAAGAAAGAGTTTCCCTACAAGAGATTGATGATCGATTAATGACCATTGATGATTTTTTAAAGGAGAATGAAGAAGACTAGTTCTTCTTTTTTTCTTTTTAACATACATTATAATGGTGATTATTATGTCAAAGGAGACTTTTAAATCTTTTGCTAGACTTCATCCGGAACTTGCAAATGCTGTTGTTTCTGGGAGCGTTACTTGGCAGCAACTTTATGAGTTGTATGAAATCTATGGAGAGAATAATAAAGTATGGAATTCTTATTTCTCTTCTTCTACTGTAGATACGATTTCTCATTCTGCTAATACGGTGAAGGATTTGATTCATACATTAGAAAACTTGGATATGGATTCTGTTCAAAAAGGAATAACCAATATTCAAAAGACAATTGGATTATTGCAAGATATTGGAATAGGTAGTAGAAAAGATGCTCTTCCTTATGAAGCTAAACCTATTTATCAAAAATTTGAGGATTAATGTATTCTGATTTTTTCTTTCTTTTACAAACTCATCCAGCTCTAAATCGATATTTACATGAGTACTCTTATGAATATAAAAAACTATATCGAGATTTCTCTTATTGGGAAATATTAGAAGAAAAAGCAAAACAATTATATGGATTACGAGTAGTCGATCGATTGGATGATTGGGAGAAAAAAATACGTCTCCTTCGTACATTTTTAGATGTAATGAATTAGTTTTATGTTATAATCAATTCATGGAAGAGTTAATGGAAAAAGTAGAAAAATTGAAACAAGTTTTAAATAAAACTGAATGCATTCAGAGTTTTAAGTGTGTAGAAAAAGAAGTGATAAAAGATAAAGATTTATTGCAAAAAATAAGGAATTATCAAGAAACTCATAATATGGCTATCAAACAAGAGATTTTTCAGAATCCTTTGTTTTTGAATTATAAGCAGAAAGAAAATGATTGTTGTTTTCTTATTATGGAGATTAATCAGAGACTCCAAAAAATTGTAGGGAAGAAGCATTGTCGATGAAAGTTATTAGTGGAAAATATAAGGGTAGAGTATTAGAAGGATTTGATATGGTAGGAACGAGACCTACTATGGATAGAGTAAAAGAAAGTTTGTTTGCTATGATTCAGGATAGCATTTCTGATAGTGTCGTTTTGGATTTGTTTGCTGGAAGTGGAAATCTTGGAGTGGAAGCGCTTAGTCAAGGAGCTAGTTTTTCTTATTTTGTTGATAGTAACCGAAAGGCAGTTCAAACAATTGAAAGGAATCTTTCTAAGATAAGAATTCTTGATGCTAAAGTATTTTGCTTTGATTATTTGAAAGCTTTAGCTTTTTTTGCTTCTGAAAAAATTTTTTTTGATATTATTTTTTTAGATCCTCCTTATCAGAGTAATTATCTTGAAAAAAGTATAGCTGTTATTGATGAGAAAAACTTAATGAATGAACATGGACTGATTGTTTGTGAAAGTGATCAATTGGATAAAATTATTTATTCTTCTCATTTTCAGCCTGTCAAGGAAAAAAAATATGGTGATAAGTATATAGTCATTCTTCAAAAAGTATGTTAGAATGAATCTAGGATAGTGATACTATGTTTAAAAAGAATAATCATGGTTTTGCCATTACAACGCTTATTTATGGTCTTTCTCTTATGGGAATGTCTATCGTTTTGCTTTTAATGGCTATTATGGCAATTAATCGAAATAATACTTCAGAT
>JAFRIU010000008.1 GCA_017432645.1 Bacilli bacterium | reverse complement strand
CCAGAATATAACGGCGAAACACCAATAAAAGCAGCAAATGCACAATATACATATACATTCGCAGGTTGGTCACCAGAAGTAACAGCAGTAACAGGAAACGTAACATATACAGCACAATTTAGTTCAACATTAAATAAATACACAGTAACATGGGTAAATGGTGGAAATATATTAGAAACAGATACAAATGTAGAATATGAAACAATGCCAAGCTATAATGGTTCGACACCAATAAAAGCAGCAGATGCACAATATACATTCGATCTTTTGATTTATTTAAAACTTCCTTAATAAAATCTGCCACTCTGTTTTGAGGAGAAGTATGCCCCGGTTTATCGGCATAGAATGATTCACATAATAGACATAGTACTCCTTGTTTTCCTACGTAGGCAAGTTTTCCAATGTCTGTTTTGTAATGACCCATCATCGTAGAATCAAAATTAAAGTCTCCTGTATATACAATCGCTCCATCTGGAGTATATAGTACATAACACAAAGCATCTGGAATGGAGTGTGTTACAGAAATTGGAAAGATACTGTTCTTACCAAATTCTAATTTAGTATGTGGCTTAATTTCTATTAGTTTTACGGTCTCTAATAATTTCTTATCCATGTCATTTGATACAATTTCTAATGTTAGTTTTGTTCCATAAACAGGAATATCCGGTAACTTTTCCAAAATATCCGGAATCGCTCCCATATTTCCTTCATGTCCGTGTGTTAAGAAAATACCTTTAACCTTTTTCTTATTATTTATTAGATAGTCAAAATTTGGAATGATATAATCAATTCCTAAATTCAAATCATTATCATATTTTAAACCCGCATCAAATACAAAAATATCTTCGTCTACATCGACAACATACATATTTTTGCCATTTTCATTTAATCCGCCTAAAGCGAATATTTTAATTTTACTCATTTTTTCTCCTTTCTTTTTGTATTAGTCGTGAAACTGCAACTGTATTATATCATTTTCTTGGATTTCTGAAAAGACATTTCTTACTCTATGTTACTGATTTGTTTTGGCGCCATTTTTTCTAAAGCAACTTTAGCTGCTTCCTGCTCTGCCTCTTTTTTAGATGATCCGGATCCAATACCATATACTATATTATCTACTTTTACCTCCACCGTAAATGTTTTGTCATGTGCCGGTCCTTCTTCTTGAATCGTATTATATTCTAAACTTTTTTGCTCGGTTTGAATATATTCTTGTAAACTACTTTTATAATCACTAAAGAAGTTAGTATTTGGGTCTTGAATGTATGGAACAATTACTTCTAAAATTATTTTTCTAGCAGTTGCATATCCTAAATCTACGTAGATAGCTCCCATAAGTGCTTCAAAGATATCCGCTACAATGGCTTTTTTCAAACCTTCTTTTTGTTCTCCATGACCAAGTAGAATATAATCTTGTAGAGATAAAGAGGTGGCATAGCAATAGTTTGCATTTTCGCAAACATAACTTGCTCTTACTTTCGTCATTTCTCCTTCTGTTTCTTTATGATTATTGTATAAGTAATCAGCAACTACTAAATCTAAAACAGCATCTCCTAAAAACTCTAGTCTTTCATAGTCATTTTTCATACGATGTTCATTGACATAAGAACTGTGAGAAAAAGCTGTTTTATATAATTCTATATTTTTTGGAGTTATATTTAATTGTTCAAATAATTTTTCCATTTTTATCACCAGTTTTATTATAGCATCTTTTTGCTTTTTAGTTGAAAAAAATATCTATTGATAGTAAAATGATTTTGGTGATAGGATGAAAAAGATATTGATTTTCTTGATAAATTGTTATCAAAAGATCCCTTTTTCTAGTCATAAACAATGTCGGTTTACTCCTACTTGTTCTCAATATGCAAAAGAAGCAATTCATATTCATGGAGCTTTTCGTGGTAGTATCTTAGCTATCAAAAGAATTTCTCGTTGTCGTCCTTTTGCTGATTATGGCTATGATCCTGTACCAATGAAGGAGAATCAAAAATGAAAAGATTATTATTTTTATGTTTATTAGTAGGACTTTCTATCTTTTTTACCGGTTGTACCAATGATAGTATGGATAATATTGAAATTGCAGTAACCAATTATCCGAATGAATATATTGTGAAGGCAATCTATGGAGAGCATTCGACGATTACTTCCGTTTATCCGGATGGTGTAGATATTGAAGACTATACTATTAGTAAAAAGCAAAAGGCAGAATATGCGAAAAAAGACTTATTTGTTTATAATGGCTTATTAGAAAAAGAAAGAAACTTAGCTTTAGAGTTACTTTCTATTAATCCAGAATTAAAAATTATTGATACCGCTTATGTTTTAGAGGCAGAGTATTCTCCTGAAGAATTATGGTTAAATCCTTCTTCCTTATTAATGATGAGTCAAAATGTTAGAACTAGTTTAAATGAATATATTTCTAATGCTTATCTAAAGAAAGATGTAAATGCTTCTTATGATACTTTAAAAATTCTACTAAGTGAATTGGATGCAGAGTATCGTGTTGCTGCAGATAGTACGAATAATAAAAATATTATTGTTGCAAACTCTGCGTTAAATTATTTGGAGAAATTTGGATTACATGTTATTTGTGTGGATCAAGATGCTACTCAAAAAAGCTATAGTAATGCTGAAAATCTTATTCAACAAGGAAGCGTTAGCTATATCTTCGCTTTTGAAGGAGAAAAGGTAAATGAGAATGTAACCAATCTTCTTAATCAAAATGCTGGTATTCAATTATTGGAACTTCATAAATTGGATAATATCTCTGATACGGAGAGAAGTGAAAAGAAAGACTATCAAACTCTTATTCTTGAAAATTTAGAGCTTATTAAGAAAGAATTATATCAATAGAGGGTCTATGCATATTGCGGATTTTTATATTCCATTAGATTATAATTCTCCTGTTATTTTAAGTTGTTTGTTTTGCTCCTTGTTTGCTTGCTTCTTAAACTTTTTAACGCGAGGAAAAACTAATCGTCTATTCTTTTCAAATTATCGAAGTTCTATTTTCCATCCCCTTTTTTATGTCAGACTTTTCACTCATTCCATCGGTCATAAAAACTTTCAGCATTTGATTCATAATTTTCTTTTTCTCTTATTAATTGGGCCTATGATGGAAGAAAAATATGGTAGCATTCCAATTCTTCTTATGTTTCTTATTACCTCTTTTGGAATTGCCTTATGGAATCTTATCTTTCATGATTATTGTGTTCTGGGAGCAAGTGGAAATGTTTATATGTTGATTGTTCTTAGTTCCTTTACTAATATTACACAAGGAAAAATTCCTCTTACTTTGATTTTTATATTTATCTTTTATATCGTTAGTGAAATGAAAAGTAATCTTGTCGAAGGAAATCAAAAGGTCTATCATACGGGTCATTTGTTGGGTGCTTTATTTGGAATACTATTTGGACTATATTTTTATTACGGATTATCCATTCCGTTTATACAGTAAGAAAGAGAGTAGTTTATCTACCCTCTTTTTAATCTACTATGTAATTTTTCGGCCTCCGCCTGATCGCTTTCGGTTCCTTCTTTTTGAATGATACCTTTTACTCTTTCTTGCCAGTTTTTGGTATGAATGATTCTTTCTACTTCAGGAAGAGAACGTAGTGTCGTTTTATCAAGACGACTTAGTAATTCAAAATTCACTGCCTGTATATGATAGATGGCATGTCTTCCATTTTCATTTTTCTTAGTATTGTCTAGGATTACTTCTCCGTTTGGATATACATATGCTGTATATCCTTCATTTTGCTCTACCCCAACAATTCTTGCAATATAATCTGTTCCTTCATAGAAGTCTTTGCGATTTTCTAGTTCTCTAAAACTACCGGAAGTTCTTGTTCCGGATGAGTCTTCATTAGAATCCTTTTTCTGCTTCTTACCTGGTGGAAGAAGAACCCAACCAGCTAATCTATCTTTACTTTCTAATCTCTTTTTTAGGGAAGCAGTTAGCGAACGGATTACATCTTGATTAATTACAAGACCATTATTTGTCGTTACATGGACATCCTTATTATAACTAGAATTTTGATAGCGTTCTGCAAGATCTAAATAAGCTCTTAATTGTTCCTCATCTAAGGCCTTTTTAGCAGCATTCAAATATTTATACATTGCATAGATGGCAATCTTATCCTTATCAAAATTGCTCTTTAAGTAATTGTTGAAGCTTTTTGAGCTTTCGATTAATTCTTTATATTGTCCTCTTCTTAAAATGAATCTAGTATACATCTCACATTGTGTATCAATAAATCCTTGATATTCTGTGGAATGTAGGTTTCTTTTTAACGCACTTGCATAATAATAATGGCTTAACTCTTGTTTTCTTGCTCGATCTTCTTCTGTTTGAATCGGCATTCTTTCTACTTCACGAATATATTTTCTTCCCATCATTAAATCATTATATAAAATAGGAAATTCATTTTTTAATTCTTGTTCGGTTTGGATTCTTCTTAAAGCTTCTACTCTTTCCAACATTTTCTTGGTTAAAACAACGTCATCCTCTTTATTTTGGTAATCTCCCATATTTAAGAATAGTAGTACTTTATTTAGAAAATCACGATAGCTAGGACGAATATAACTAATTACTCTTTTTTCGTCATTATAGCAAGTTAAAGTATCCGTAAAATCGTAATGAAACTTATGATACTTAAATACTTCGTGTGTTTTTTCTCTTACAGCAAAACGGAAATTATTTAGATGTTCTTCCGAAGTTTTTGTATTTAAGCTACATTCACGAATTAATGTTTCTAAAGATAATTCTACACTTGGAATAGTTGGCATATTTATTCCCCCTCAAAGCTATAGATATTATACCATAAATAGAGAAAAAAGGAAAGTTTTGCGTGGTACTATTCATTATCTCTTAAATAATTTAGGTATTTTATCATCGTATCAAAACTTTTATTAAAAACTTTTTCTATTACTTTTGAAAGACTTCTTCCAAGATTTGACATTTTATTATTATAATTTTTCTCTTTTATTTGATAATTCTTTGAAGTAATATCTTTGCCTTCTTTTAGATCTTGTTCATACTCTAAGATTGCCTTTTCGGTTAGGATTTTCTTATTTTCATTATCTGTTACGGTGTATTTACTAATATAAAGAGAAAAGAATAAAATCAATAGAATTTGGAAGATCATTTTCCCTGTTTTATTCATGAATTACCTCCATAAAGCACTTGGCAAAGGCTAGACAAGAGTTTAGTACTTCTGATGTTGTGTTTTCATATCCTCCAATTTCAATTAATATTGTGTTTGGAGAAAAGTCTTGATTGTATACTCCGTTTACTCCTATTCCACTTTTTTTATAAATTCCCTTGGATAAAGTTGGATAATATTCATTTAATTTATTATTAATCTTTTCTACTAATTCTAGATTGCTTGAGTAGGATTCATTTTCCAGTCCTATAACAAAAAGTAATTTGGCATAATCCTTATGATCAATGGTTGTTGTTGTCTTATCTCTTCCTAAACTGTCTCTATGGATATCAATGAAATATTCTAAAGTTGGATATTTTTTTATAGCTTCTTCTAATAATAATCTACTAGCTCGATAACTTTGGGCATAATTCCAGTTTTCTTGGTTTAAGATATCTTTTATGGAAGATTCTTCGACAATGGTAGGATAACCATTTTTGTTCAGAATATCTTCTAAAATATAGTTGTTTATGATTACCGTTGGTTCTACGCTAAACTCTATAAAAGTAGTTGGAGAATACTCTTCACTTTGATGTGTGTTATATAAGTATATTTGAGGGTTTGATATTTCTATTACTTCTTTTGTGCTTTCTTCCTGATCTCTATATTTTTGATAATTCTGATTCATTAGTTTAATTGGATTACTTACTTCTAGTGTTTTTTCTACTAGGTTTTCTAAAAGCGAATTGGATTTCGTAGAAAAAGTATTATCTGTAATCATTTGAATCCATTCTTTAGAGGATATTTTTTTCTTTGGATGGGCTATTTTTTGATAACTTAGAAATACTCCCGATAAAAGGAAAGAAAGAAAAATCAGTATTTTTATTTTTTGAATGATTCTTTTTTTTAAGGATTTCTTTTTCATCTTATCACCAAGGATAAGTATAACGATTTATTCCGTACTATTTTGTCGGAAAAAGCTTCTATGAAGAGAAATATTTATTCCTTGGCCTAATAGATGAGAAAATTTTTCTATTAAAAAATCAATATTGGTTGGAGTCACCATATAGTTAGAATCTGCCTTCTTTTCTTCTAAATCTACTACCGTTGGAATTCCAATTACTATGATATCTTTTTGAATAGTGGCTTTTGAAAACTCTTTGTTTTGATTTCCTAATCCACTTCCAGGGATCATTCCATAATCCGTAATTTGAATGGTTTTTCCAAGTCTTTCTAGACGATTGGTTTTTAAGGCATCAATAAGAATGATTTTAGTAATATCAATTTTTTGAATGATTCCTTCAATGATGTCAAAAGTTTCTATTCCAGTATTTCCCATTACATCAGGAGTAATGACTGCAACAGAAGTATATCCATCCTCTACTTCTCCTAGAGTAAATAAGTATCTTGTGACTAAGATATGCTCCATCGTTTTCGGTCCTAGGGAATCCGGTGTACTTTTCCTATTCCCTAGTCCTACTATTAAGATTTTATCTTCTCTAGTTAGATGAAGATATTTCTGAAATTCTTTCACAAAAATATTTTGAACGATTTGGTAATGATTGGAATCGGTAATATCTTTAAAAAAGATAGTCGTATAATGATTTTTCTGATAGATTGACTCTTCTATAAGAATATCTTTTTCTGTTCTTTTTTGTCGTTTCCCCTTTTTTATTTTTTTATCAGAAATTAAATCTGTTCGAATTCCTTTAAAAGATAAATTGATTGTGTGCATATTCTCACCTTTTTTATTCTTTGCAAATTTATCTTTTTTATTTGCTTTTTTAGAATTTATTTGATAAAATTGACTTGTTTACAAAAGTGAGGTGAAAAAATGCCAAATATTAAAAGTGCAAAGAAGCGTATGCGTTCTAATGCGAAAAAGGCCAATGTCAATACTTTCGTTACTTCTAGTATGAAAACTGCTGTAAAGAATTTTGAAAAAGAAGTAAAGGCAAATAACAAAGAGGAAGCTAATAACGAATTAAATATTGCTATTCAAAGAGTTGATAAAGCAATGTCTAGTGGAAAAATTCATAAGAATAAAGCAGCTCGTTTAAAATCCAGATTAACAAAGATGAAAAATACGATGGAATAAACCAATTGAAAAGATTGGTTTTTTTGTTTACTTTCTTTCTTTTTGAGAGTAAAATGTAAATAGGTATGGTGAGAATATGAAGAGGATTTTTGCGGCTATGCGTGTAGTACTAACTCTTAGTTTACTACTTGTCTTGATTGGTTTTGCAATAACGAAAGAGGCTCCTATTAAAGAGTTTTTTCAGAGCCTATTTGATTTCCGTAAAAGTGATCGTTTAGAAAAGAATCAATATTATTCCGACAATAGTTATCAATTTGTTCAAAATGCAAAGACTTTTTTACCTATGAGTTATCAAGAGATTCTAAATATTTATTATACTGTTTTAAATTCTGGTATGTCTTCATTTACTTTTTATTGTCCTTATGAATATCCAAGTTGTATTTCCGATATTAGAAGTTTAGCAAACAATCAGGAAGTACTTTCGGCAATTAATAATTATGTTCATCCTTATAATAGTTTCCATCATATTGAAACGGAATATGACACTTTAGGAAGAGTTACGATTGAAGCAACAAAAAGTTATACGAATGAAGAAATTCAACAGATTGAACAAGAAATTGATCGATTGTATCCACAATTGGTGGATGAAAATCGAAGTGTAAGAGAAAATATTCGTTCCATTCATGATTATATTATTAATACTACTCAATATGATTCTTTAAGAAATGAACAAGATATTATCCAGTATCATTCTGATATTGCTTATGGTCCTTTGTTTGAAGGATATGCTATTTGTGGAGGATATACCGATTTAATGGAACTATTTTTAACTAAGATGGGAGTTCCTAATTATAAAGTTTCATCTGATAATCATATTTGGAATGCTGTAGAAATCGATAATAAATGGTATCACTTAGATCTTACTTGGGATGATCCTGTTTCAGGAGATGGTACCGATTATTTGGAACATACTTATTTCTTAATTTCTACTCCGACTTTATTAGCAGGAGATATGAGTCAACATTCATTTTATTTAGAATATTATCCAGAATTAAATGAAATAGGAAGCTAGTTATTAGCTTCCTTTTTTTATTGAGTTATCAATCTCTTCTATGGTTTTCGAAAAGTCTTCTAAATTGACTGTATGCCACTCTGTTGGCATTTGATGATTGAAAAAGGTGTATTGTCTTTTTGCAAAATGGCGAGAATCTTTTTTTATTTCTTCTATGACAGTACTTAGTTCTTTCTTTCCCAAAAGATAATCATAGAACTCTTTATATCCTATTGCTGTATTTAGTATTTTGGATGTTTTATATTTTTCTTTTAAAGATTGAACTTCCTCTAATAAACCATTTTTCAACATTTGATCTACTCTTTCATCGATTCGCTGATAAAGAGTTTCTCTATCTAGAGTTAAGCCTATTATTTGAATAGGATAAAGGCATTCATCTTTACGACTCGTAATTGTCTCTTCATTTTCTAATTTATTTAGTAAACGTACCAATCTTTTTCTATTCCCTACTTCTGGTAAAGTGGGAAGAGAATATTTTTGTATTTTTTGAAGTAATTCTTCATTTGTATATTCATCATAGGTATAGTGCGTAGTTCCTTCACTAAACTCATAATTATATAAAGCGGCTTTTATATATAGGCCACTCCCCCCTACCAAGATTATATTCTTACCTTTTGCAGAGATTTCCTCAATCTTTTTTCTAACATCTTTTTGATAATCAAAAATAGAATACTCTTCTTCTAATTCTTTCCAATCTATTAAGTGATGAGGGATATTTTGCTGTTCTTCTTTGGTGGGTTTGGCACTTCCAATATTTAGATCTTTATAAATGGAAACACTATCTCCATTGATAATCTCTGCATCTATTCTTTTTGCTAATTCTACACTTAGCTTTGTTTTTCCAACTCCGGTTGGTCCAACAATTACAATAATTTTTTTCATTCGCTTTCCTTTCCCTTTTCGTCCAATTGTCTTTTGAATAATCGTTCTAATTCATATCTGGTATAGGTAATAATAGTTGGTCTTCCATGTGGGCAGGTAAAGGGATTCTCACAATAACGAATATTTTCTAGGATCCATTCTTGATCTTCTTTCGAGATATAAGTGTTGGCCATTACCGACATACGACACGCTGTTGTTGCGGCCATACGCCATACAAATTGGTCAAAATCAAAGTTTCCTTTTTCGATTACGATATCAATAATTTTTCGAATAATCTCCTCTGCTTTTTCTTCTGGTATCCAATTCGGATAAGTACGAATGATAATTGTATTTTTACCGAATTCTTCTAGAGAAAAACCTTCTTTTGTTAATACGTCAAAACGTTCTTGAAGTAAAAGAAATTCATCTTTTCTTAGTTCTATTTTCATAGGAACTAATAAATCTACAGGAATCGGATTCTCTTTCATTTGTTTTAATACTTTTTCATAATTGATTCTTTCTGCTGCAGCATGTTGATCAATTAAATACATTCCATCTTCATTTTCCGCAACAATATACGTTAAGAGTACTACTCCTCTAGGAATCATTTTCTTGATTCTTGGTTTCCTTTCAGTTTTCTCTTCTTTTTCTTCTTTCTCTTCTTTAACTGGAGCTTCTTGTACTTCAAAATCTAATGTCACTTCTTCATATTGTTTATTTTCTTTTTCAATCGGCTTTCTTTCTGTTTCCTCTTTTAATTGTTGTTTTACTTCTAACGTAGAAATCGTATCTCTTACATTTACTTCTGGAATTAATACTAATTCTTCTAGTTTTTTTGTAATTGTTTTTATGATGATTTCTTTTAAAGTATCCATTTTGGAAAACTTAATATCCATTTTGGTTGGATGGATATTAACATCAATTAAAATAGGATCTACATCTATATTTAAAATAATAATTGGATAACGATCTTTATGAATATAAGTATGATAACAATCTACGATACATTTATTTAATTCATTATTTTTGATGATTCTTCCGTTTACAAAAGTAGTAATGCCATTTCTATTTGATTTAGTGATTTCTGGATAAGAAATATATCCTGAAATCTTGTAATCATCATTTTCTCCTTCAATCCAAGTCATTTTCTTGGTAATGTCTACTCCGTAAATCTCATAAATTACTTTTAATAAGTCTCCACTTCCATCTGTTTTGAAAAGGATTTTATCATTATTCATTAAAGTGAATTTAATATTTGGATAAGATAGTGCTATTTTTTCTACATACTCGGTTATATTGGCTAATTCTACATATAAATTCTTTAAATACTTTAGACGGACAGGTGTATTATAAAATAAGTCTGATACGGTAACCGTGGTACCTTTTTGTAGATCTCCTCTACTCACTTGCTCATTCTTACCACCTTCTAGTGTAATAATCGTTCCTGTTTGGCCATTACTTGTTTTTAGACGAACATTGGAAACACTAGCAATCGATGGAAGTGCTTCGCCACGAAAACCTAATGATTCAATATAGAATAAATCATCTAAATCTTTTAATTTGGATGTAGCATGTCTTTGAAAAGCCATTACGGCATCCTCTTCATCCATTCCAAAGCCATTATCTTGCACTTCTATTTCTTTGACACCGGAATCTATTAAACGAATCGTGATTTCATCACTTTCCGCATCTATTGCATTTTCTACTAATTCCTTTACCACATTCATAGTCTTTTCAACGACTTCTCCGGCGGCTATTTTATTTGCCAAAATTTCATCCATTACGGCTATTTTACTCATGTTTTTGCTCCTTTCTTGATAGGAAAAGAAAAATACATCTGTTTATGTATTTTTCACTCTGCTACTGTACAAGTATCATTTTCTACTGGTGTATTACTACCTGAACTGTATGTAAAATAATGCCCACTACAGCACAAAATAACGGTATATTTTGGTTCTTCTAATACATCTGCTTCCTCATTTTCTAGAGTTACTTTTCCTATGCAAACATCAGAAGATTTGTATGGACTAACTGGTTTTTCTAAGTAACCTTCTCCATACAAAGTACTTAGTTTTGCTTCTGTTAGAAAGGCATGATCCATCAAATACTCTGACATAGCATTTTCAGAAGACTTTCTTAGCATGTCTATAGCTGTCTTTTTGGCTGATGATGCATACTTAGAATAACCAATTACTGCGGCTCCTGTTAAGATACTTAAAATAGCAACTGCTGCGACTAATTCAATTAGAGAAAATCCTTTTTGATTCTTTTTCATATTATCACCTTTTTTATTATATCAAATATTTTTTATTTTGTTAGATATCTTTCAAGTATTCTTGTAATTTTTTAGCTACCTCTAGTCCTACTACTTCTCTTAATTCTTCCAAGGAAGATGATTTCATTTTCTTTAAAGAACCAAACCGTTTTAATAGCTCTTTTTTACGAACTTCTCCAATTCCTGGAACTACATCTAAAACGCTAGATAGTAGTCCTTTGGCTTTGATATTTCTATGATATGTGATAGCATAACGATGCACTTCTTCTTGTATTCTTGTTAAGAATAGAAATAGTTTTGAGTTTTTTCCTACTGGTAGTATTTCATAGTTCTCATTCATTAAGTGATTGGTTTTATGATTTTTATCTTTTACTAAACCAATTACTGGGATGGTTAATCCTAGTGAACTTAATACTTCTTTACAAGCAGATATTTGAGTTTGTCCTCCATCCATGACAATTAAATCTGGTGGAGAGGCTTCTTGCATAAGAGTCTTAAAATATCTTCTATAAATGACTTCTTTCATAGCACTTAGATCATCTTTTACTTCCGTTGATATTTTATATTTTCGATACAAGTCTTTATTTGGCAAAAAATCATCAAAAACAACCATTCCCCCTACGTAGAAGGTCCCAAAAAGATGGGAATTATCGAAGGCTTCTATTCTTCTTAACTCTTTTAAGCCTAGTAATGATCTTAACTCCTCTTCTGCTTTTAATCTTTCGTCATCATCTTTTTTCAGAGTTTCTTGTTTTAGATCCATCTGTTCTTTGGCATTTTCGTAAGCTAGATCTAGTAAACTCTTTAATTTCCCCTTTTGAGGAACGATTACTTTGGTTTGGAAGTATCCTTCTAAAAGATCTTTTTCTAAGTTTTCTGGAATATATAATTCATGTGGAGGTAATCCTTTTTCATAAAACTGAATGATATATTCCGTTACTGCATTTTCTACTTCTCCTAAGAAAGAAATAATTTCATTGTGTCTTCCAAATAATAGTCCATCTCTAATAAAGAAAATTTCAATACTTAAATAATTATTCTCTTCATAGTAATTAATTAAATCGAATTCATAGCTTCTATTCAAATCAATCTTTTGATGTTTTAACGTGATTTCGATATCTTCTAGCATTTCTTTTAATTCTTGTGCTTTTTCATAGTTCATGGCAAGAGAGGCAGATTCCATTTCCTGTTGAATCTTTTCTGTAATACTTTTAGGATCACCCTTTAGGAAGGAAATAATCTCTTTTTTCATTTGTTCTATAACAAAAGGATTGATTTCTTTACAGCAATATCCTAAACACTCATGAATATGATAATAAAGGCAGCATTCTTTTTTTAATTTTTCGCATTTTCTTAAAGGATAGACTCGATTAATCATATTGACGGTTTTCCTTGCAGCAGAAACATTAGGATATGGTCCATATAAATGATTTTTATTTCTTTTTCGTTTAACATTTCTAACGATCTTTAAAGTCGGGTATTTCTCATTCGTTAGTTCAATATAGGGATAAGATTTATCATCACGAAGCAAAATATTGTATTTTGGATCATACTTTTTAATTAGTGTAATTTCTAGTATTAAACTTTCTAATTCCGATGAAGTTACAATATATTCAAAGTCATCAATATCTTCTACTAACATTCTAGTTTTACCAGTGACTGTTCTTGTGAAGTAGCTTCTTAATCTTCTTTGTAAATTTTTGGCTTTTCCTACATAGATAATGATCCCGTCCTTGTTTTTCATTTGATAACTACCCGGTTTTTGTGGTACTAGACTTAGTTTTTCTTTAAAGTCCTTCATCTTATCCCTCCTTTCTTCTTCATTTTAGCATATTTTTATAAAAAAAAAGAATGTAAATTCTTTTTATTGATATTTTTCCATGGCTTTCATCATTTGATTGATTTGTTTTTGATTTGGTTTTCTTCCCATTTGCATCATAAGTGCTTTAATCATATCTTCATTAATAGGTGGATTTTGTTTCAAATATTTTTGCATGAAGAAACGTGCTAAAAAGAAACCAATTACGGCACCTATTATGATACCTACTACTAATATTAAAATATCGTGTAACATGTCTTCATCTCCTCTAACTGTATTTTACTAGAAATTAGATAACGAATCAAGGCATTTTCATAACTTCTTCTGGTGTTAAGTAATCATTTAAAAAGAAGAAGTCTGTTTTTTGAAAAGCACAGATAAAAAGATTGCCTAATTCTTCTTTTAGAATGGGAAAGAAACTAGAAAAGTTTTGCTCCACCTCTAGTCTACAATAGAAATGATTAATCGTGAGTCTACTGATCTCATTTCTATAAAAGTTATTGATATAATGGACTTCTTTTCTTTTAGAATATGGAACTTCTTGATGTAATTTAATAAATAATCTCCTATCTAATGTGTTTTTATCTAATGGATGAATTAATTGTCTAAATAGATGATAGCCATAATCTACTTCTTCTCTATCTAGATAATAAATACTCTTTAAAATATGGAATAAAATACTTGGACTTTCTTTATATAAATCTACAAATTCTTCTTTCATTTTAAAAATATAATAGACTTTCATATCTTCACCTTTTTCATGATAACAAGATAGAAAGTCTATTTTTGTTTTATTTTAGTAAATTTTCTATTTTTTCTTCTAAACTATCGGTATCAAAGCCATAGTCTTTATAAACATCATTTTTCTTACCACTAGCGCCAAATGCATCTAAAGTGATTAAATACTTGTGGTTATAGATTAATGGACTCCATGAGAAGCTAGAAGAGGCTTCTACTGCTATTTTCTTTACTTCTACTGGTAGAACACTTTCTAGATATTCTTCATCTTGTTTTAGGAATCTTCCTAGATTTGGTACAGATACTACTCGTAGATCAATTCCTTTTACTTGTAGGCGTTTGGCTACTTCTAGTACATTATGCAACTCTTCTCCAGAAGAAAGAATAATAGCGTCTGGTTTTTTCATACTATCTAGTACAATATAACCACCTTTCGAAACTTCATTGGCTTTCGTTTCTTCTAAAATTGGAGTAGCATTTCTCGATAACAGAATAGCACTTGGTCCTTTTTCTTTTTCAAAAATAGTTAAATAAGAACCAATGACTTCGTTGGCATCTGCCGGACGGAAAACATCTAAATTAGGAAGAGAACGTAGCATTAGAAGCTGCTCTACAGGTTGATGAGTTGGACCGTCTTCTCCTACACTTATGGAATCATGTGAGAATATATAAATATTGGATAGATTCATCATGGCCGCTAGACGTAAGGATGGCTTTAAATAATCTGAAAAAGCTAAAAACGTCGAAGCATACGGACGAAAGCCGCATAGAGCTAAGCCATTGGAAATTGCTCCCATTGCATGTTCTCTTACTCCATAATAAATATTTTTACCCAGATAATCTTCTGCACTAAATCTTCCGCCTTCCTGAATGAATGTTTTATTAGCAGAAAATAGATCAGCACTTCCACCAAATAAATAAGAGAATCTTGGAACAATGGCATTTAATACTTTAGATGAGGTTTCTCTTGTGGACTCTATTTTACTTTCTGGTGCATCATAGAAAAAGTCTTTCATTTCTACTTTTTTATTTTCATTCATGAAAAATGACAACTCTTTTTGATCGTCTTCTGATAATAATGCTATTTTTTCTTGAAATTCCTCATATAAGTTTTGACATCTTTCTTGAATCTTATTTTGAAATTCTTCCATCGTATTTTGACTGATGGCAAAATCTACATCTCGTAATCCTACTTTTGCTTTGATCTTGGAAATATCTTCTTTAGTAAGTGGTGTCCCGTGTACTTTGTTGGTTCCTTCTAATTCGGAATATTTTCCAATTGTTGTTTTTACAATAATTAATGTTGGTTTATCTGCAGAGTTTTTTGCTTCCTCAATGGCTTTAGAAATCATTTCATGATTATTTCCATCACTTACTGTTAAAACACTCCAGTTTTGGGCAATAAAACGCATAGCAACATTTTCTGTAAAACTATCACTTATTTTTCCATCTAAGCAAATATCGTTCGAATCATATAATACAATTAATTTATTTAATTTTAAGGTCCCTGCTAAAGAACAAGCTTCATAGGAAATACCTTCCATTAAGTCCCCATCACCACATAATACATAGGTGTGATAATTTATTACACTTGGAAATCTTTCTCTTAACTTTGCTTCTGATATTGCCATACCAACAGCAGTTGCGATTCCTTGACCTAGTGGACCTGTTGTGCAATCTACTCCTGGAGTTATGCCAAATTCTGGATGCCCGGGAGTTTTGGAATGGATTTGACGAAATTGTTTTAAATCCTCTAGAGAAATATCATATCCTGCCATAGAAAGTGTAGCATATAGTAAAGCAGAGCCATGACCAGCCGACATAACAAAACGATCCCTATTAAAATAGTCTGGATGTTTTGGATCAATTTGTAAGTGATTGGCATATAAAGTATATAAAATAGGCGCAGCTCCTAAAACAATTCCTGGATGACCACTATTGGCTTCATGAATCATATCGATTCCCAAACATCTAATTTGATCTATTATTTTTTCTTCTTTTACTTCTAGAATATTGGTTGCTGAATTTATCATATCCATTCCTCCTTTTATTATTATATCATACCCTTTTTATTTCTTTTATATTTAATTTTTTTATTTTACTTCTTTGACAGTATCAATTGTTTTACTTTCTGTAGTTCTTGCTCTGTAAAGGGAACATTTTCTTTTTCTGTAAAATAGTTGCCTGCTACTAATCCTTTTTTTGTATGAAAAGTTAGGATTTCAAAATAGTTTTCTTTGATTTCTAGTAATGGCGTTTGTCGATTCTTGTGATAGAAGCCTCCATCAATATTTAAATAGTCTTCGTTCCTTTTATAAAAATATCCGAATTGTGTATTGTTAGGAGTATGTCCTAAAATGGAAAATACCTCCTGATTTCCAAGGGAAAAATGATATGGACTCCATGGATCATTTTCTCTTAGCCATAAATAGTCCCAGATTTTTTCTTCTGGACTTTTGATTTTTAACTGACAGTTTTTTTCAATTGAATAAGGAGAACTGGCATGAACTAAGAAAATATTTCTCTCTCCCATTTTTTCTTCAAAGTACTGATAGATTGGTAATTCTGAAATAAAATCTACTACTTCTAATATTTTTTCTTTTGTTTGTAATTTTTCTATTAATTGGGTATCTGTTATCCATCCACCGTTTTGATACCAATCGTTTGGGAGTGTAAATAGTCCTGATTTTCTCTTTTCATATAATTCATACATCATTAGTTCATGATTGCCGCCTAAATAAATAATAGGAAAGCGATTAGCTTTAATTCTTTGAATTACATCCAATAAAATGTATCCTGATGATTGACCTCTGTCAATCAAGTCTCCATTGATGTAGAGAGTAATTTCTTCTTGTTCAGAAATACTATCTAAGTAATTCATTATTTCATGATAAATATTTTCTTCTCCATGAAGATCACTGAAAATAAATTTTCTCATAATCATCCTCCTATTTATAAAAGAAAATGGACCTTACACTTGCCTGCTCATGCGTTGTTTTTTTTATTATAACATATGTTTCTACTCTCTCCGTCACTTTGAAAAATAAAAATAGTGTCGATGACACTATTTATTTCTTTGATTCATTCTTACTAACCAATATCTTTTTCATCTTATCATAAAAAAGAAAACTCTATTAAACAAATAGGTTTTCTATTGTTTCTTTGTTAAACGGCTGTATATCCACCATCTACTGGTAGGATAACTCCTGTAACATAACTTGCTTCTTCGCTAGCTAAGAAAATAGCTGCAGCATTTAATTCGCCTTCTTTACCATATCTTTTCATTGGAACATGGCTTTTAGCAAAAGCTTGGAACATTTCCGTATCTAATACTTGAGTTGTTAGCTCTGTATAGAAATATCCTGGACAAATACAGTTTACTGTAATGCCATGAGGTGCAAGTTCTGCAGCAGCAGCTCTTGTGAAGTTTACAACAGCTCCTTTTGAAGAATGGTAAGCAATCGTTGGAATTTCAGCATTTCCTACCATACCATACATTGAAGCAATATTAATTACTCTACCATAATTGTTCTTCTTCATAATATTTCCAAAGGCTCTTGTCATTTTGAATACAGATGTTTCATCTGTTGCAATAGTGAAATCCCACTCTTCATCATTCATTTCTAATACGCCTTTGTCTTTAGATGATCCTGCACAGTTTACTAAGATATCTACATGACCAAAAGTTTTCTCAGCTTCTTCTGCTGCATGATTAATATCTTCTGTTGAAGTGACATCACACTTGATTGGTAATACCTGTACTCCTTCTTGTTCTAATTCTTTCTTTAATTCTTCTAGACGTTCCATACGTCTTGCTAAAATAACTAAATCTGCTCCTTGATGGGCAAAAGCTCTTGACATTTGCATTCCAAGTCCGGAAGATGCTCCTGTTACAACAGCTACCTTTCCTTTTAAATTAAACATATTTTTTCCCTCCTATATTATTGTAGCATATTTTTTTATATGTTTTTTATTTTTGATAAAAAGTTTACTAATTTTGGATGCTTTGGATGTTCAAAGATTTCTTCACTTGTACCTTCTTCTAGTATTACTCCATCCGCCATAAATAATACTTTCGTACAAAAGCTACGAATGAAGTTAATCTCGTGAGAAACAATTACCATAGTCATTCCTTCTTTAGCAATTTTTCTCATTAAAGCAGTTACTTCCCCTATCATTTCGGGATCTAAAGCACTAGTTGGTTCATCAAATAGAATCATTTCACAATTCATCATTAAGGCTCGAATAATAGCAACTCTCTGTTTTTGTCCTCCAGATAATTCTTCTGGATATTGATTAGCTTTCTCTTCTAAATCAATTTTTTTCAAAAGCTCTAAAGCTTCTTTTTCGGCAACTTCTTTCTTTTTCATTTTTAATAAAACAGGCGCTAATGTGATATTTTCTAATACTGTCATATTTTCAAACAAATTGAATTGTTGAAATACCATACCAATTTTTCTACGGATGATTTCTAAGTTTTTATTATCTACTAGATCGTCATTTTCAAAGATAACTTGGCCACTGTCTGGTTTTTCCAGTAAATTAATACATTTTAATAGTGTTGATTTCCCACAACCACTAGGACCAATGATTCCTACAATTTCACCTTTTTGAACAGTTAAGTTGACACCTTTTAAAACTTCTTTTTTTCCAAAGCTTTTCTGTAGATCTTTAACTTCTAGCATGATTTAGTCTCCTTTCCATTTTTTCAATGAATTTACTTAGAGTAAATGTAATGATAAAGTAAATTACGGCAATGATCATTAATGGGAAGAAATAATCATACGTACGAGAAGCAATAATATCAGAAGCCTTTGTTAATTCTACGATTCCTATGTATGCTCCAATTGATGTCTCTTTTACTAGAGTAACAAATTCATTTCCTAATGCCGGTAAAATATTTTTTAAAGCTTCTGGTAAAACTATTTTAGAAGTTACTTGTCCATAATGTAATCCTAGAGCATAACCTGCTTCTATTTGACCTTTTTTAACAGAATTAAAACCTGCTCTTATTATTTCTGCAACATAGGCTCCACTATTGATACCAAATGCTAGAATACCTACTAAGACAATATTAATTGAGACCGCCTTAAAGATTACATAATATATGATCATCAATTGTAAAGTAGATGGTGTTCCTCGAATGATTGCAACATAAGCTTTGGCTATTTCACTTAATATTCTTAACTTTCCTGTATTATCATAAATATTACGACTAACAGCTGCAATTCCTCCTAAGATAATTCCTAAGCATACAGCTCCTAGGGCAATTACTAGTGTATTTTTTAATCCTTCTAGAATGTACTCATAACGATTATCATAAATAATACTATCATAGAACTTGTCTTGAATACTTCTCTTTTCTATTTTCTCTTCTTGTTCTTTTAACCCTAAATGTTTTAACAGCATTTCATCAATAGCACCAGATTTTTTTAATTGTTGTATCACAGCATTCATTTCCTCTAGTAGTTTGGTGTTTCCTTTTTTTACAATCATTCCATAATAATCCGTTACGAGAGCTTCATCTAGAATTTGTAGATCACTAGTTAAAAGCTGTTCTGCTGGAATCTCATCCATAACAACACCAGATACTTTATCGTCTTTTAGATCTTGAATAGCAGCTAAAAATTTCTTTTCCCGAACAACTGTAATATTAGGCATCTCTTCTGTTAAGTAACTATCTGCAACACTTCCTAATTGCACAGCAATCTTTTCATTTGTTAAATCTTTTGGACTTTTTAGTTTGCTTGCTTTTTTGACAATAAGAACTTGTCTAGATTCCATATAATTCACTGTGAAATCTACTTCTTTCGCTCTTTCTTCTGTATAGCTAATTCCCGCTGCCCCTATATCACTTTTTGATGTTTTTACTTCGGAAATAATAGAATCAAAGGCCACGTCTTTAATCTCTAGTTCTTTATTT
>JAFRIU010000007.1 GCA_017432645.1 Bacilli bacterium | reverse complement strand
CTATTTTTATACGTTCTTCATTTGTATATTTTTTAAATTGCTGCCCTTTTTTTGCCATAAAAAATACTATCTCCTTTCTTGAGATAGTATTTTATCAAAAGACTCTTTTTTTATAAAGTGTCCAAAATAGGGTTCACTTCACAATGAAATGTCTTTTTTTTATAATTTACGATACAAACCAATTACTTTACCAAGAATAGTACATTCTTTTAAGATGATTGGTTCCATAGTATCATTTTCTGGTTGAAGTCTAAAGTATCCATCTTCCTTATAGAAAGTCTTAACAGTAACCTCATTATTGTCATTCATAGCAACAACAGTTTCTCCATTTCTAGCAGTATCTCTTCTTTCTACAATCAAGATATCTCCATCATAGATTCCCACATTAATCATAGATTCTCCACTTACTTTTAAAGTGAAAACCTCTTGTTTTTTAGGAATTAAATTAGTAGGTAAACTAAAATACTCATCTGGTGTTTCAATTGCTTCAATCGGACTACCAGCCGTAACCTTTCCAAGTAGGGGAACATCTACTACATTTTCTTTTTCTTGAAGATATTCATTTGGAACGAGAATCTCTAAGGTACGATTTGTATTATCTCCTTTTTTGATATATCCTTTTTCCTCCAATTTTTTTAAATGAAAATGAATGGTAGCAGGAGAAGATAAATTAGCTTCTTTTCCAATTTCTCTTACAGTAGGAGGATAACCATTCTTTGCAACAAGTTTCTTAATCGCTTGTAAAATATAACTCTGTCTCAAGGTTAATTTTTCCATAATTTTTTTCCCTTCTTTTCTATAGTCTACCATGATATTTGTAAAATGTCAAACAAATGTTTAATTTTCATTGACACGAACAATTATTCGATATATACTAAATTTACAATAGAAGGGAGAGATTATAATGAAGAAAATAATAAAGGAAGGATTATTCATATTAGGAATTTATGTTCTATTAATTATTTACTTACTTTTTGCAGGTAATAGAATCGAAAGACTAGAAAAAACAGAAAAAGAAGACAATTTAGAACTGGTAAATGTAAGAATTCATTATAACCGATAAAAAAGTATGCTATACTAAAAACAGATATATATTTTGAGGGTGATGTTATGGAAAAAATCGTTTTAGTAGATGGCAACAATTTATTATTTAGGAGTTTTTATGCAACTGCTTATCAAGGAGTTATCATGAAAAACTCAAAAGGATTTCCAACCAATGCTTTATATGGCTTTATCAACATGATGAATAAGATTATCAAAGAAGAACAACCAAGTTATATCATGGTTGCTTTTGATAAAGGAAAGACCTTTCGTCATGCTAAGTACGATGATTATAAAGCTGGTAGAATGGCCATGCCAGATGAATTACGAGAACAGTTTCCTGTCGCCAAAGAAGTCTTAGATTGTATGGGAATTAAACACTATGAAACTGACAATTATGAAGCCGATGATATCATTGGAACTTTATCTAAAGTAGTAGATGAAGAAAATGAATTCATCGCAACAATTATATCCAGTGATAAAGATCTCCTACAGTTGATTAGTAAAGAAGTAAGTGTCAAATTATTAAAGAGTAATGATTTTATTTGGATGACTCCTGAAGTATTTAAAGAAACTTATCAAACAGAACCAATTCATATGATTGATTTAAAGGCATTAATGGGAGATGCAAGTGACCATATTCCTGGAGTAAAAGGAATTGGAGAAAAAACCGCTATTCAATTATTATCCAAATACGGCAGTCTAGATGGAGTGTATGAAAACTTAGAAAATATTTCTCCGAAAGTAAGAGAAAAACTAGAAATTGATAAAGAAAATGCTTATATGAGCTATGATCTTGCGACAATCTATCGTGAAGTACCATTAGATTTTACCTTAAGGGACTGCAAGTATCAGGGCTATAACGTAAAAGAATATAAAGAAAAGTTAGAAGAATTAGAATTTTTCTCACTATTAAAAAAATTAGATTTCTCTGAAGAGGTAAGAGAGGATAAAAAAGAAGAACCGAAAAAGGAATGTATTATAAAGGATATAAAAGACTTTTCCAATAAAGAATTCTCATTCTATTTAGAAACAAGAGGATCAATTTATAGTAAAAGTGAAATCTTAGGAATAGGAATTTATGATGGAAAATATGGATATTTCCTAGAAAAAGAAGAAATTCCAAAATGGAAAGAAATCTTTTCTAGTAATGTTTTGAAAAGTACTTATGATTTAAAAAAGAATATCGTTGTTCTTCATTCTTTAGGTATCACGATTCAAAATGCTTCCTTTGATACGATGATTGCAACTTCTTTACTAGATTATGTTGTAAAAGATGATATTAGTTTCGTTGCTAGAAGTTTTCAATATGAATTTCCAGATTATGAAGAATTATATGGAACAGATAAAAAGCCAAAAGAAATAGAAAACGAAACGTTAAAAGAAATTTGCTGTCAAAAAGCTCAATTTATTTATGAAACCAAAGAGCAAATTCAGAAAGAATTAAAAGAAAATGAAGAAGAGGAATTGTTTGAAAAAATTGAAATGCCTCTTGCTTCCGTTCTTGCAGATATGGAAATTACAGGAATTCGTGTAGATGAAGATTATTTAACAGAAATCGAAATAGAACTAAAAAAGAAGATGGAAGAGTTAGAACAAGAAATCTATCAAGATGCGAATGAAGAATTCAATATCATGTCACCTGTTCAACTTGGAAAAGTTCTATTTGAAGATTTAGGGATACCATATCCTAAAAAAATAAAAGATAATAAATACTCAACTAGTAAGGATATTTTAGATAGAATTATTGGAAAACATCCAATTGTGGAAAAAATACTAGGGTATCGTACACTTGCCAAACTATATACTAATTATGCAGTTGGCTTAAAAGAAGAGATTAGAAGCGATGGTAGAATTCATACTATATTTACACAAACTTTAACGAGAACAGGAAGACTATCTAGTATTAGTCCCAACTTACAAAACATTCCTTCTCGTTCTGAATATTCTAAATTAATTCGTAGAGCCTTTTTACCAGATGAAGATAGTGTATTATTATCTAGTGACTATTCTCAGGTAGAATTAAGAGTATTTGCTCATATGGCTAATGCAACAAATATGATTCAAGCTTTTAAAGAAGATTATGATATTCACGCAAAAACAGCAGCGGACATCTTTCATGTGGATATAAAAGATGTAACGAAAGATATGAGAAGACAAGCCAAAGCCGTAAATTTTGGAATTTTATACGGAATCAGTAGTTTTGGCCTTTCGGAAGACTTAGGAATTGATATTGCAGAAGCTAAGAAATTTATTGATAATTATTTAAAAACATATCCAGGTATTCAAGAATACATGGAAAAAGAAAAAGCCTTGGCTTATCAAAATGGCTACGTAAAGACATTGATGAATCGTAAAAGAGTGATTGAAGAATTAAATAATAAGAATTTTATGATTCGAAGTAGTGGAGAAAGAATGGCTCTAAATACTCCAATTCAAGGAACCGCAGCAGATATTTTGAAAAAAGCTATGGTAGAAATCTATCAGGAATTGCAAAAAAGAGGATTAAAGAGTAAAATGTTAATCCAAGTGCATGACGAACTGGTTTTCAATGTCTTAAATAATGAACTAGAAGAAGTAAAAATCCTAGTAAAAGATATTATGGAAAACACATTCCAGTTGAATGTTCCATTAAAGGTAGATATTGAGATCGGAACCAATTGGTACGAAGCAAAATAAAGTAGTAAAGAAGGGATATTATGCCAGAAAAACCAGAAGTAATTACCGTGGCAAAATCTTTAGAAACTAATATTATTGGTAAAAAGATACTAGACTGTCATATTTATTGGGATAATATTATTGCTTCTCCAACATCCAAAGAATTCCAAAAAGAAATAAAAAATCAGACAATTCATAAAATTAC
This sequence comes from Bacilli bacterium, assembly GCA_017432645.1. Taxonomy (GTDB): domain Bacteria; phylum Bacillota_I; class Bacilli_A; order RF39; family UBA660; genus UBA3789. The sequence continues at coordinate 10,712 of JAFRIU010000007.1, read as the reverse complement.
AACAAGAGGAAAATTCTTAGTTTTAGAATTAGACCAGTATTCTTTATTAATCCATTTACGAATGGAAGGAAAGTTTTTATTTCGAAAAAAGGAAGATAAAATAGGAAAACATGAACATGTAGAATTTTTACTAGATAATGGGGAAAGTTTTCGTTATCATGACGTTCGTAAATTTGGTAAGATGTATTTAATACCAAAAGAAGATACCTATCGTGTAAAACCTCTATCAGAATTAGGATATGAATATGATAATCCCAATCTTACAAAAGAGTATTTGTATCAAAGAATTCATTCTAAAAGATTACCAATTAAAACAGTATTATTAGATCAAAGTATCATTGCAGGAATTGGAAATATCTATGACAATGAGATCTTATTCATGAGTAAAATTTCTCCAGAAAGATCTTCTTGCAAGATTACAAAAAACGAATGCCAAGAAATTATTGATGATACAAGAATAGTACTTAAAAAGGCAATCGCTTTAGGTGGAACAACGATTCGATCTTTTACTTCTTCGGAAGGGATACATGGGCTTTTCCAAAATGAATTACTAGTGCATGGGAAAAAAAACTGTCCTAATTGTGGAAAACCAGTTAAAAAGATTCAAATAGGAGGTAGGGGAACATACTACTGTTCTTCTTGCCAGAAATAAAAGGAGTTTATATGGAACGATTACAAAAAATAATAGCCGCTTCTGGAATTGCTTCTAGACGGAAAGCTGAAGAATGGATTACCGAAGGAAAAGTAAAAGTAAATGGACAAGTTATTACCGAATTAGGCACGAAAGTAACGGGAAAAGAAGAAATTGAAGTGAATGGTAATTTAATTTCTAAAGAGGAAAAAGAATACTATCTTTTAAATAAACCAAGAGGAATAATAACCTCAACAAAAGATGAAAAAGGAAGAAAAACAGTAGTAGATCTAATAGAAACGAATGCTAGAATTTATCCGGTAGGAAGATTAGACTATGATACAACAGGAGTTCTATTATTAACAAATGATGGAGATTTTGCTAACATTTTAATGCATCCCGCAAATGAGATTGATAAAGTATATCTAGCAAAATTAAAAGGAATTCTAAAAAAAGAACAAATAGACCATCTAAAAGAAGGAATAGAATTAGACGGAGATATCGTAAAAGCATCCAGAGTTAAAATCAAAAAAGTGAATGTAGAAAAAGACACTTGTATGGTAGAAATTACCATTCACGAAGGAAAAAATCACCAAGTAAAAAGAATGTTTGAATCCGTTGGCTTTTTAGTCGAAAAACTAACAAGAAAAAGAATCGGAATTTTTCAATTAGAAGGACTTCAATCCGGAGAGTATAGAAGGTTAACACCTAAAGAAGTGCAAATAGTTTATAGTTATGAAAAAAAATAAGAGTTATCTTTCGATAACTCTTTTATTCTGAAACGATAGCTCCTGTAGGGCAACCTTCCATAGCTTCTGTAGCTTGTTCTTTCTTTTCTTCTGGAACTTCAGCTACTTTTGCTTGACTTAATCCATCATCGTTTAATTCAAACAAATCTTCTGCAATGGCAGCACAAGCTCCACATCCGATGCAAGATTCTTGATTAACTTTTATTTTCATGAACATCCCTCCTCAAAGAATATTATATCGAAAAACAAAACCATCGTAAAGAAAAAGGAAAAGAAATTCTTTTTGTATTGACGTAAAGAAAGATTTAACATCTTTTGTTTTTAAATGGACTATGCTAAACTTATGATAAGAAGGTGAAGGCTATGAGTCGTATGGATCGCTACAATGAAGAAGAAAATTCTCCTAGTAGACTAGAAAAGAATCAAGAACTATATCGCAATTTTTCCAATAACACAATCTATACTAATGTCACAGATATCACAACATCCAATACTTATGAAATTCACCCTCAAGATTTAGCTTCTCAAAAAACAAGAGAAGCCTATCAACAAATTCAAAAATATCAAGATCCGGATACCATTCCAAAAGAAAAGAAAGAACTAGAAGAATTCAATCATTTCTATCCTAAAAAAGAAAACAAGGTATATGACATCAATAGTGTCCTAGAAGCAGCTAGAAGAAATCGAGAGGAAAAGGATGATCAAGAAGAAAAAAGAAAACTAAAAAATGATTATAATATTTTATCCGGAATCAACAAACAGGAATTAGAAAAATATCGGGAAGAAAAAAGAAAACGAATGATGACTCCCGAAGAAGAAGAAATTAGAGAATTAATTGATACGATTGCATCTAAAACATTAGCAGGTGAAATTGACAAGGCAACCAGTATTAATCTATTAAGTGATTTAATGGCAACTAGTGTAATGGATAAAGTAAGTGGCATGAATGAAGATGAGGAGTCATCTGACGAAGAAAAAGAAGAACCTGAAAAGGAAGAAGAATCTGAAGAGGAAGAAGTAGCAGAAGAAGAAGAAAATACAGATTCTTTAAAGACAGAAGAAATTGAAAAAATAAAAGATACTACTCCACAAGAAAAAGAAGATAATAAAGATGAAGAATTCTATACGAGAAGTATGGATTTATCTGATAAAGACTTAAATATTAGTGATGACTTTAAAGAAGAATCTCTACCATTAGTTGTAAAAATATTAATCTTTTTGGTAATCTTTGCTGTTATCACCCTAGCTATCTTTTTTATCTATCAAAAGATGTCTTAAAATCGATAAAATTCGACAAGAAAAGAAAAAGTTCTATTCAATTTTTTCTTTTTTTTTGGTATGATAACTATGTGGTGATAAAAGATGAATACCGATTTTATTGTAAATGATTATATCCTCATTTGGGACTTGCTCTTTGGTGCATCTATTTCAGAACCGATTTATCAATTGAAACAAAAAATGTGGGATACTTATCGAAAAGAATACAATGAAATTTTTCAAGATAAAAATAAAATTTTAAAAGATTATAAAAACTTTATTCCTAATGATGATACGCTTTATAATATTGTGTTAGAAAATAAAGATTATGAGAAAATCAGAAAGCAAGTAGAGAAGTATCGAATAGAAATCATGAAGTTGTGGGACAGAAACAAAAAAGAAACAGAGTACCTAATAAAAAAGATTATTCGTAAAGAAATAAAAGTCATACTTTTCTTTGTTGTAAACAAAGAATTAAACATGGTGGAATATGTACCGGATGATAAAATTATTATCGGTAGAGAAATCGATAAGAAAAATGAATATCAAGTTTTAATTGATATTACTATGCAGCTTGCCAAGAATCATATAAAAAGATATAAAGAAGAATACGAATGCTTTAAAAAAGCAATACTAGAGCTTGCTATATATAATGAGTATGCAACAAAATTAACAGGCAAAAGCTGTTATCAAAGTGGAAATCCTACTCTAGCTAGTTTAAAGAGATGGATTTATCCGTATTGGTTGATGTATCTTGGAATTCCAAAAGAAGAATTTTTTGGATATATGATGCGTGATAAAATTGAATTCGATGCAAGCAAATATGCCTATGAAAAAGAATTGAAAAAGATGAACATAGAAGAATTCATTGAATTCTGTATTCGAAACAGACGCTATATCGTAAGGGAAAAAGAAGAAATATTATAAACAGAAAGCAGGGGGACTATGGATGAGAAAGTAAAGATATTACTAGACAGAATGAATATGGATGAGCAATCTTATCCATATTTTCATGATGCGAAAATCACGAAAATCAAAGTAAATCCGAAAAAAAATAGTTGGACAGTTTTTCTAGAAAAAGAGACTTTGCTACCTGCCTCAATCCTAGAAGAATTGGAAGATAAAAAATTTCAACTAGATCAAAATGTAAAAACAGTAGATTTTATTTTTGATATTCAAAACAGTGATATGAATACTTACTTAGAATACTACCCATATCTCTTAAAACAATTAAAAAAAGATTTACATGTTATAGAAATTTATGAGAAAAGTTTAAAGATAGAAGATGACTTCTTAGTATTATCCGTTTCCAATGAAGCAGAAAAAGAAAAATTAGAAAAGTGTCTACCTAAAATAGAGAATTTTTATAAGAAATTAGGATATCTATTAAATATAGAAATTAAAATAGAACAGGATTCTGATATTCAAGAAGAGATTAAAAAAGAATTGGAACAAGTAGATTTGTCTTCTCTGGAGAAGAAAACAAGAGAAAAAAAGTCATCGGAAAAGAAGCGTAGTAAGTCAGAAAAAGATCCCAATAGTATTCTAGGGAGAAATATAAAAGAAGAAGCCATTAAGATTAAAGCACTCGTTGGAGAAGATAATAACGTAGTTGTAGAAGGAAAAGTCTTCGGAGTGGATTTATTTGAATCCAGTAAAACAGAGTTTAAAATTATTACTTTAAAAATAACTGACTTTTCGGATAGTATTTATTGTAAGGTTTTTGTAAGAGAACCAGAAGAATTTGACAGACTGTCAAAAGAGTTAAAGGAAGGAATTTGGTATAAAATAAGAGGTTATACCAAAAATGATACTTTTGCCAAAGAATTAGTCCTAAATGCTCGTGATATCATGATGATAGAAAAGAAAGATCAAGATGAAAGAAAAGATACTAGTGAAGTAAAGAGAGTAGAATTACACTGTCATAGTAAAATGAGTCAAATGGACGGAGTAATTGATGAGACAGACATCGTAAAACAGGCTATGTCTTTTGGAATGAAAGCTGTGGCAATTACCGATCACAATGGAGTACAGGGCTTTCCTCATGTCTTTAATATGGTAACGGAACACAATAAGAAAATAAAAGCCGAGGAAGAACCATTTAAAGCTATCTATGGAGCAGAACTAACCATGATAGATGACTCTGTCGATATTGTGGTGAGACCAAATGATGAAGTGATGTTAGATCAGACTTTTGTTGTGTTTGACTTTGAAACAACAGGATTTAATGCAGGTGGAGTAGACTCTATCATAGAAATTGGAGCCGTAAAAATAAAAAACGGTGAGATTCTAGAAAAGTATGATGAATTAATTAATCCAGGAAGACCCCTTCCAGAAAAAATTATCGAGGTAACCAACATTACAGATTCTATGCTAGAAGGAAAAGATAATGAGGAAAATGCAGTCAAAAGATTTATTGAATGGTTTGGAGACTGCCCAATGGTTGCTCATAATGCCAAATTCGATGTTTCTTTCCTGGAAATGGCGTATCGAAAATATAATTTTGGTGTCTTTGAAAATCCAATAATTGATACGTTAGAATTATCTCGAACACTAGATAATACTTTTGCAAGGCACTCTTTATCGGCTTTAGTCAAAAGGTATGAAGTACCATGGGATGAAACAGCTCATCATAGAGGAGATTATGATGCCGAAGGAACAGCTCTTGTTTTTCATAAAATGTTAAAAAAACTATCCAATCGTAATATCGAAAAAATGTCTGATTTAGATAAGTTAGTCAAAAAAGATGAAATCTATAAATATGGAAAAGCTAATCATATCAATATCTTAGTCCAAAACAAAAAAGGACTAAAAAATTTATTTCAGTTAATTTCTCTAGCCAATACTACTTATTTATATAAAACACCTAGAATTTTAAGAAGTGTAATAGAGGAACATAGAGAAGGACTACTGATTGGTAGTGGCTGCTACGAAGGTGAAGTTTTCAATGAAGCTAAATCAAGAAGTGATGATGAATTATCCAATATTATTCGTTTCTATGATTATGTAGAAGTTCAACCAATTGAATGTTATGATCATTTGATTCAAACAGGAGATTTTAAAACCAAAGTAGAAGTAGCTGCAAACATTGAAAAAATAGTAAGAATTACAAAAGAAGCAGGAAAGATTATCGTTGCAACAGGAGATGTTCATCATCTAAAAAGAGAAGATAAAATCTACAGAGAAATTATCGTCAATCAAAAAGTACCAGGTGGAGGAAGACATCCTCTAGCAAAAAGTGATATCAAAGAAATTCCATCCTATCATTTTCGTACAACTAATGAAATGCTAGAAGATTTTTCTTTCTTAGGAGAAGAATTAGCTTATGAAATCGTAGTAGAGAATACGAATAAAATTGCTGATATGTGCGAAATTGTAGAAGTCATTCCAGATACCGGAGGAATTCCTTTTTCACCAAGAGTAAAAGCAGATGATGGAAAAAGTTATTTGGATTGTCCAGTTGTAGTAACAGATTTGGTATATACCAAAGCAGAAGATTGGTATGGTAATCCCCTTCCATATGCTATAGAAGAAAGAATTGCTACTGAGTTATATGGAGATATCATTTATCGAATTATTTTAGAAAATTTAGAAAAAGAAAACTGCAAAGAAGAAGAAAAAGAAAAAAAGTCTCATGATGAGCTTCATAATATCATTCTTCAAGGAAAAGACAAAGTAATGGAATTCGTAAGAAAGTATGTTGCAGAAAAGAACTCTGAATTATCAAAGGAAGAGATAGAAAAAGAAGCCAAGAAATCTTTAGGAGGAGTCATTGGAGGAGGATTTGATCCAATTTACTTGATTGCTCAAAGATTAGTAAAGCACTCGAATGATGAAGGATATTTAGTAGGATCCAGAGGATCAGTTGGATCAAGCTTTGTAGCCACTATGATGGGAATCACAGAAGTAAATCCACTTGCTCCTCATTACCGCTGTGAAAAGTGCAAAAAAAGTATTTTTGAAAATGAAGATGGAAAACCATACGGAGCAGATTATTCTTCCGGGTTTGATTTACCGGATAAAGAATGTCCTCTCTGCCATATTCCAATGATTAAAGATGGTCAAGACATGCCATTTGCTACATTCTTGGGATTCAATGCCGATAAAGTTCCAGATATCGATTTGAACTTCTCGGATTTAAATCAAGCCAGTGCTCATGCTTATACCAAGGTATTATTTGGAGAAGACAATGTATATAGAGCCGGAACGATTGGTACGGTAGCAGATAAAACAGCCTTTGGTTTTGTGAAAGGATATTGTGAAGAAAAAGCATTAGGAGATATGAGAACCGCTGAAGTGGAACGCTTAGCAATTGGCTGTACAGGAGTCAAAAGAACAACGGGCCAGCATCCTGGAGGTATCGTTGTTATTCCAGATTATAAAGATGTTTCTGATTTTACTCCATACCAATATCCAGCAGAAGACATCACAGCAGAATGGCGCACGACTCACTTTGATTACCACTCTATCGATCAGTGTTTGTTGAAACTAGATATTTTGGGTCACTCAGATCCGACACAACTACGTCTCATTCAAAATCAATCCCACACGGATATTTTAAAGGTACCATTGGATGATAAGGAAACGATGTCTATTTTTACATCAACGAAGGCACTAGGAGTTACCACAGATCAAATCTTATGTAATACAGGTACTTTAGGAATTCCTGAATTTGGAACGTCATTCACAATTAAACTGGTAGAAGATACCAAACCAACAACTTTTGGAGAATTAGTAAAAATTTCAGGCCTTTCCCATGGTACAGACGTCTGGTTAGGAAATGCTCAAGATTTAATCATGAATCATATTGTTCCATTTAAAGAAACAATAGGCTGTCGTGATGATATTATGGTTTACTTAATGTATCATGGTGTAAAACCATTAAAAGCTTTTAAAATCATGGAATTCGTAAGAAAAGGAAAAGCTTCCAAAGATCCGGAAGCCTGGCAAGAACATGTAAAGACAATGCAAGAAGCAAGTATTCCAGATTGGTTTATCAACTCTTGTGCCAAGATCAAATACATGTTCCCTAAAGCTCATGCTGCTGCTTATGTTATATCAGCTTTCCGAATTGCTTGGTATAAAGTTCACATGCCAGTCTACTTCTATGCCTCTTGGTATTCTTCTAAAGCAACGGATGTAGATGTAGAAAATATGATTAAAGGATATAGTTCCATTAAAGCCAGACTAGAAGATATTGAAGAAAAAGGTTATGAAGCAACGAATAAAGAAGAAGGACAAGCAGAATCATTAAAAATAGCCTTGGAGGCAACAGCTAGAGGAATTAAATTCTTACCAATTGACCTCTACAAAAGTGACGCAACAGTTTGGGTTACCAAAAGCGATACAGAAATCTATCCACCTTTTAGTGCGATTGATGGTTTAGGAGATACCGTTGCGAAAAATATTGTTCTAGAACGTGAGAAAAAGAATTTTATTAGTGTAGAAGATGTTCAAAAACGAGCAAAAATTTCTCAGACACTAATTGATAAAATGAAAGAAATGGGTATCTTAGATGGATTACCTGATTCTAATCAATTAACACTATTTTAATTTGTAAAAAATATTGTATAATAAAAACAAGGAGGAAATATGAAAAAGAAAATTAGTTTATGGCTAATATTATTAGTCGTGATAGGAATGCCATTTTTGGCATTCGCCAAAACACCAGAAGGTTTTTACACAGGAAATGATGTAAGTGTAGCAGAAGATCAGAATAGAACTACTTTTGCTGCAGGGGAAAAAGTAGAATTTACCCCAATTACAATAGATGGTTTAAGTTTTGCAGCAGGAAGCAGACTATCTATATCTAGTAAGCAAGACCACCTTTTTGCTGCTGGAGAAACCATTCTATTAAATGAGGCAGTAACAAAGGATGCTTATTTAGCAGGAAGAAGTATTAAAATTGAATCTTCCACTGTTAGAGATTTGTTTGCTGCAGCCGAAAAAATAGAAATCTATTCTTCTATTCGAAATGCATATTTAGGTGGAAATACAGTTATCATTGATGCACCTGTTGAAGGAAACATTAAAATCTCTGCAGAAACAATCGAAATAGGGGAAAACGCAAACATCCAAGGTACGTTAACTTATCCAAAAGAAGCAGATATCACAATTTCAGAAAAATCAGTAATTGAGAAAACAAAAACATACGAAAAAGCAGTAGAAGAAAAGGAAACTTTTAAAGATACAATAGTAAGTAAAACAGCAAGTCTAGTTTCGCTACTTGTAATAGGAATCATTCTATTAACTATTTTCCCAGCTCTTTTTGAGAATTGGAAAAAAGAAGACAAAGATGCATCATCTTGTATAAAGAAAGCACTAATAGGACTTCTTACTTTAATTGTTACACCAATCGCTGCTATTATTCTATTAATAACGATTATTGGAATTCCAATTAGTTTAATTACGATAGCTTTATACCTTATACTAATTTACTTATCAAAAGTCGTAGCTGCTTATTACATAGGGAGTTGGGTATTAAAAAGTCATGAAATGAATAATTATTTATTGCTTTCTGGATCATTACTTGTAATTTTCCTATTGGAAATGATTCCTGTAGTAGGTGGATGGATAAAATTTCTTATACTTATTTTAGGAATGGGAATTGTAGTAATGTCTAAAAAGAATAGCCAAGAAGAAAAGAAGTAAAATAAACTGATACAATAAATGTAGACACTAAAAAAAGAAGTGTTCTACATTTTTTTATGTCATAATATTTTTAGGAGAAATAATAATGAGAAAAAATAATATAAGAACACCAAAAGAAAAAGAAAAGATTGTTAAGGATTTAATAAGTAGTAAAACAACTTGGGCTGAAACTTATAAAAAATATGATTTAAGCGAAAGTACTTTATCGAGATGGAAATATGCATATTTAGAAAAAGGTATTGAAGGACTTAAATCTAACACAGGAAAACACAAAAATTTAAATGCTGGATTACATCTAAGAAAACCAAAGGATAGAATTGAAGAACTTGAATTAGAATTAATGAAGAAAGAAATAGAGATTGCTCGATTAAAAAAAGGTTATATGGTGAAAGGAGTTGGGGCCGAAAAGGAATTCGTTACTACATTCGACAAGAATACCAAATAGTTGATGATTATAATCATAAATATGGAGTTAAATTATTATGTGAATACATGTCTATAAGTAGATCTGGTTATTATAAATGGAAATATAGAAAAGCAAATCCTAGTTTGAGAGAAATAACAAGACAAAGTGATTTAGAATTTATTAAGGAAGTTCATAATAAACATAAAGCACATGGCTATAGATGGATTAATAGACATATAAGAAACTTATATGGAGTTTATTATACAGATAATTATGTTCATAGATTATGTAAATATGAAAATATTAGATATCAAGGGAAACATTATCAATGGAAGAAACCCGACGAAGAACATGAAATGTTTAGTAATTTGGTGTGGAACGGATGGAAATATTTAACTAAACCTTTTGAGGTAATTGTTTCAGATATGACAACTTTTAGAGTAAAAGGTGTATATTATGAATTAACATTGTATTTTGATGCATGGAACAAAGAAATATTAGGTTATGGGCTATCTTCCAAAAAATGAGATATCAGGTATTATTATGATGGATTAAAGCAAGTTTTAAACAAAATAAAAGAAGAACAAATTGAAGACCAGATTATCCTACATACCGATCAAGGTTCAGTTTATTCTTCTAAGTCATATAACAACCTTCTTAATGAATTTAATATCCAAAGATCAATGAGTCGAGCTGGTACCCCAACAGATAATCCAGTAAATGAATCATTAAATGGTTGGATTAAAGAAGAATTGTTTATAGATTTTGATTTAAAACATTCTAATGATGTTCCAAATCTGATTAAATTATACATTAATTATTATAATAATGAAAGACCCAGTTATGCACTAAACTATAAAACCCCAATCCAATATAATGATGTGAACCCTGTTTGGTAGACATCAATAAAAAACCCGTAAATTAAAAAGAGAAAAGTCATTTTTCTCTTTTTGTGTAAGTTTTTCTCTTTTTCTTAACTTTTGACTTTAATCTATTCATATTGTAAAATAATATCCAT